>JAFTMF010000192.1 GCA_017452565.1 Clostridia bacterium | reverse complement strand
TCCGAGACGGGAGAGGTATTCGTAGTATTTTGTGCGGTAGACCTCTTCCGTCACGCCTACAGCGTGCCACCTTCCCCAGAGGGGAAGGCTTTGGTTTGTGCATATTGCTAATGCGTCTTTCTAATGAATACTTTTTCGACAGACTGACAGGGCGCTCCCAATCCGGAGCGCCCTTTTTCGTCCCATCCCTGTCCAATATTTTGCGATTCTTGCCCGCAATCCTTTACTTTTTCATCTCCCTATGCTATAATAGAGCAAAATTCACTCATAGGAGCGTACAATATGAAAAAACTTGCACTTTTACTGGCGGCAATGCTGGTAGCTCTGCCCTTGGCGTCCTGCAATGCCGAGGATACCCCCGACACCACCACTACCGCATCTACCACTACCACCGCATCCACTACCACCACCCCTGCGGCAACCACCACCAAGAATCCCATTCTGGATAAGCTCCCCGAAACCGAGGAGAAACCCGATAATACCGAAAAGCCCGACAATCCCGGCACGCCCGAGGTTTCCAAGGACGTAAAAATCGGTACTGCCGAAGAGCTGGTCGAAACCTTCCGCAAGATCAATACGGGCGAGCTTGCCGAGGACAGCAACATCACCCTCACCGCGAGCATTGATCTCTCCGCTTGCAAGGGCGTTGGTGATTACGAGCCCCTCTACTATTTCAGCGGCACCTTTGACGGCGCAGGCCACGCCATTACCGGTCTGAACTGGAAGTTCATTATGAAGAACGGCGGCGGCAATATGCCCAACGCCGATCAGGTTGGTTCCTACGTGCTGGAGGATCTCCCCGACGGCACCGCAGGCCGCTATGCAAGAGGAACCGTTGCTCTGCTGATTCTCAAGCTGGACGGCGGTACCGTGAAGAATCTCACCCTTGCAGACAGCTCGCTGACCATTGAGTGCAGCTATAACAAGAACTATCAGATGTACTTCGGCGGCGTGGTTGGCTATATGAGCGGCGGCACCGTTGCAGACGTGACCCTCGCAAACGTAGACGTCACCATCCCCGCAAACGTGAACTACAATCAGGGCTTTACCGGCTATGCCGCACCCGTTGCGGGCAGAGTATCCGGTAGTGCCGCCATCACCGATTGCATCGTCGGCTCCGGCTGTACGGTAGATGCATCCGACAACGTAATGTTCAACACCGGCACGCTGGCAGGCGTTCTGGAAGAGGGCGGTATGCTGAATATCGAAGGCAGCTCCTCCGAGGCAGAATGCAAGGTGCACCCGAATCCCACCAAAGACGTGCTGGCCTACAAGGGCGAGGGCATCGTGCTGGGCGGAGTTACAGGAGGTCTGATCGGTACCGATCTGAACAACTAAGCGAACACAGGACGGCAAGTCCGATTCTCATAAGGAAGCTTACTGATGAGGATTAGAGTTCCTCCGCAGTAAACAAGTATGAACCCCGACAGATTTTAAAAATCCGTCGGGGTTCTGTTTATCAATGGATACGATTCCCTTCGTAATCAATTTCATAATAGTTATCTTCAAAATCGTAAAGGCAAATGGAATTTTCCTTCATTTCAAACGGTATTTTCCCGGAAACCGACACGAAAATATCCTTACCGGAAAAAGCCCATTTTTTCACAAGGCAAAAGTCCAGCATAGTGATTTCTATTTCACCATACAATATATAACCTTTTTCAACTTTATAGATTGCAAAATTGCACCCCAAGCCATCGAGTTGAATATGACGGATCATAGAGCCGTCTGTAGTGTTTATTTGAATTATTTCCTGATCCAATAAAACCGTCAGAATCTGATCGTCAAGAACGGCGCAATCCAAATCACTGATAAGACAAGAGCCAATGAGGGCAATATGAAGATGTTTTGAACACATATCAATGTGTATTGCAAGAGTTTTAGTGAAATCGCCGCGTTTATAATTGGAGGGGTTCAATAGTATATCGTAATGACGATTATCAGCAGAATCAATCGTGTATGCTTCATCAACGTCTATTTTGACAATACAAATATCATTTTCTAATATCATATATACCTCCAATACTATCGTGAATTTTATTGTAGGGGCGCGCAGTGCGCGTCCGCAAAAAGAATCTATTCTGAATGAACGGACGACCGATGGTCGCCCCTACGGAGTGTGTCATACCCGGCCGTCCTGCCGATCTATTCTTCCAGCCCCTCCAGCACGGCCTCTGCCATCTGCTCCAGCTCGTCCTTGGCCGACTGGGGGCTGACGATCTTCATCTTGCCTTTGAAGCCGATCACCCACGCATAGAAGAGGTCGCAGGGGACTACCCGCACGGTGACGGTGAAATGCTCGCCGTCGGCTTCCTTGAAGAAGGTGGGCTCGGTGCCGAACCGCTCGATGACGATGCCCGCAAGGTGGTTCTCGCACAACAGAGTCACCGGCTCGGGGGTGCCGCCGAACATCCCGAACAGCCCTCGGCTGTAGGCGGAGAAATCAATCTTCTCGTACGCCTCCTGCCCGCGTCGGGGATAGTGGGAGATCTTCATCTGCATCATACGATCCACCCGATAATGGTGCATCCGATCGGAGCGGTAGTGATTGGCAAGGAGATAATAGTTCTCCTCCTCCCAGATCAGCGTCCACGGGGAGACGGTGTAGAACTTGCCCTCTCTGCGGGGCTGCTGGACTTTATCTGCCGTCCACTCCCAATATTGGAAGGAGATCTGCTTGCCCTCTTTCATCGCTTCTTGGATCAGGTCGATGTTGGAGAGGAACTCTTCGTTTAAGTGCTTCACTCGCCCCGTTACCGTAATCTGACGGTCCAGTTCTCGGCTGGTGCGGTGATCGGTGAGTTTTTTCAGCTTCTTCACGATCTCCCGTCCCTCTGCCTCGGGGATGGATCTTGCCGAGCCGATGGCGTCGGTAAGGAGCTTCAGCTGGCTGACGGTAAACAGATGCTGGGCGAGATAATAGACGGTGCGGTTGCCCTCTCGCCGTTTTTCGATGGGCAGACCGAAATCGGTGAGCAGACCGATATCGTTGTAGAGGCTCTTACGCTCAGCCTCGATGCCCTCCTCGGCCAGACTGTCCCGAATCTCCTCCAACGTCAGACCGCAGGATTCGCCGGTGCGCTCCCAGAAGAGTCTGAGCAGAGACAGCAGCTTCTGCTTGGATTTTTCGCTTTGTGCCATAGTGTTGCTCCTTCGTGTTAATGGGGATAGTATAGCACAAATAGGGAGATTTGTCAAATCCTCCCGAAAAAAGGAGCGCACTCACTAAAAAGCCCCGCACTCCCCCAAGCCCTCCCCTCCGGGGAGGGTGGCGCAGCGGCAAGCGAAGCGCCTGCTGCGACGGGAGAGGTCCGAGACGGCAGGGCTGTGTCGGCGGGGCTGTGTCGGTGTGGGCTGTGTCGGCAGGGCTGTGTCGGCGTGCACAAGACGGGAGCGGCGAGCAAACTTGATTGTTGTAAACCTCTCCCGTCTCGGACTACGCTGTAATGTACTTCTTCTTTCTCGGATGCCTCCGTCTCGGACTCCTTCTCTCTCGAACCTCTCCCGTCTCGGACTACGCCTGCGGCGCACGTCCGATCCACCCTCCCCGGAGGGGAGGGCTTGGGGATGGCGAGGAGGGCTTTTGGGATAGCGGAGGAGCGCTTGGGATAAGCGAAATTATGACCCTCTCCCCACACAAAAAGGAGTCCTCTTTTTATCGAGGACTCCTTTGGATGTATGCTTATTCGTCGATCTTTCTCTTGCGAGCGATTGCAACTACGCCTGTAACAGATGCCAGTGCCAGTGCGGAGACTGCCAGCAGCAGATCGCCGGTGGGTGCGGGCTCAACGGTTGCGGGCTCCTTCACGGGGATGGTCTCGCCCTTGGCCAGCACTTCGCCGCAGTTCTTGCAGACGGTGTCGCCGGTGTAGCCTTCCTCAGTCTCGGTGGCTTCCTTCTTGCCTACTACCTCGGTCTCGGTGTGATCGCACTTTTCCTTTGCGGTGATGGAGGTGGTGTAGGTGCTATTGTCAGCCTCGGAGATCATACGGAAACCAAATCCGTCGCCGGGCAGACGCTTATCCTCGGGGATGTCTACGTCATAAAGCAGCTTGCCGTCAACGGTAACCTGTACGTTGCCCTCGTTGTCGAATTCAACGCCCAGCACTACGCCATTGGCCAGATCGTAGCCCTCGGTGTTCAAATTCACCTGATCGCCTGCGCCAACGAATTCGTACCAGCCCTTCTGACCGGTGTAAACGCCCTCTTCCTGGTAGCCGCCGTCGATGGCGAAGCGAACGTTGCCGCCCTCGTCAACGAATACGAAGTATGCGATGCAGTCGCCGCCTGCCCAGAAGTTGCAGTCGTTGTCAGCGTCGGTCACAGCGAATACGATACCGCTGCACTGACGGGTGTTGGTATTTCTGTGGAGCTTCAGCTCGATCTTGCCCTCGTCCAGCTTCTTATCCATCAGCAGGATACCGTCATTGGGAGCGTAGAATTTGCCGTTATCGTTTACCCAAACCTTAGCGTGGGGCTCTACTACCGAGCCAACCAGACCGCCGGGGGCGGTGTGCTTGAAGCGAACCTTGGTATCGCCTGCCTGATTGTCGCCGATCATAATCTTGGAAGCGCCGTTTACGTGTGCGCCGGTAACCACGCCGGTGTTGGCAACGTCCAGAGTTACAACGCCGTCAACGTCATTGTTGATTCTGCCAACTGCAACTGCAGCGAAGCAGCCGATTGCGGAAGAATCGTTCTTCTGATTGTTGTGGAAGCCGTCGCGGTTTGCGGTAGCGCAAGCGGTAACGGTACCGGCATTGGTGGAGTTCTTCACGGTCAGGGTGCCGCCCTTGGAATGTCTGCCTACGAATGCCGCAACGTCATACTTGGCGTTGTTGGATGCATCGATGGAAGAATCCGCATCAATCGTGCAGTTTTCGATGGTGGAGTCACCGAAGTTAACGCCCACCATAATGCCGCCAAGACCCAGGAAGGGCTGGTTGTCCGATGCATTTTCGTGTACGGGAACGTCTACGTTCACCAGATCCACGTCGGAGATGGTGGAGCTTACCATATAAGCTGCCACGCTGCCGTAGTGCATCTGCCAGTTACGGTTGAAGCTGATGTTGGTAGCGATGGCGCTGTCCTTCAGAGTGAAGCTCTTGAAGGTAGCGTTTTCAGCCTTGACAGCCAGCAGAGCGAAGCCAACTTCGCCGAAGTTGCCGTCGGATGCGCCGGGATACTCAGCGATTACAAAGACGGCGTTTTCTGCGCCGCCGTCCAGCTTCTGTTCGCCGTTGTTGGCAACGGTAGCGTTGATGGAAGCGCCGGTGATGGTCTTGCCATTACCGTCAAAGGTACCGCTGTACACCTTGATGGGCTTCCAAGCCTTGCCGGTGAGGTCAATGTCTGCGGTAAGGGTGATGTTAGTGTCTGCAGGAAGCTCGCCGGCGTTGATCTTGTTGACAACGTCGATCAGCTCGTCCGCAGTGCCAACCTGAACAGCCTCAGCTGCAAAGGCGGCGGGTGCCATCACAGCCAGCATTGCAACGAGCATTGCGGCAGTGATCAGCAGGGATAGTGCTTTTTTCATAATATACCTCCGTATTTGTGGGCAGACCGTGCAGTCCGCCTATTGTGGTACTATCATTATACAGTTTTTCATTCTTTTTTTCGTCTACAATATCATTTTATTTGTCCAATATTTTACGATGCCCTTGACTTTTGGGGAAGGCGGTGTATAATGGAATCGGAGGGATATTTATGACATCCAAATGCAAGCTATTTTATCAGATCGACCCACCCTTGCCTGCCGATTTTCCTCTGCGGGCGGTGGTGAAGGAAGCCATCGGACAAAACCGTGAGCTCATCGAGCAGGTGCAGGACTACGGTCAGGTTACCTATCACAGCGACGGTGCCCTTCCCTATATCAAAAACGTCAAGGGGCGTACCCTTCAGGGCACGATGACCCCTGCGGAGTTTCCCGATGCTTGGCAGGAGCGCCTGCCCGACACCCTTGGCTTTCATATGCACGAGCATCTGGAGCTGACGCTGGTCACCGAAGGTCGGATGCTCTACGTGGTGGATGGCAAGTGCATCGAAGCGGCAGCGGGGGACGCCGTCTTTTTCGGCAGTTACATCCCCCACGCCTGGATTCCCGATCGCTCATCCCCCGTCAACGTGATCGAACTCACCTTCCGAGGGGATTTTCCCCAGCGATATAAGGTGTCGGACAGCCCTATTGCCCCAAGACTTGCGGCAGGGCATCTGAAATACCTTCACCTCCCGGCAGGACAGGGAGAGGTGGCGCACCGCATCCGCACCATTGCAGCAGAGCTGGCGGAGGGAGCTTTCGGCAGCCGCTTTGCCGCCGCACTGGAGCTGAACCTGATTCTCCTTGCCATCCTGCGGCAGATGGGCAGTGTCCCCGAGAAAAGCGAGCCGGGGATCAGCTCGGTCATCCGCACCGCACGGGACTACATCGCCGAGCATTTGTCGGAAAATCCCAGCCTCAGCGAGATTGCCTCTGCCGCCTTCGTCACGCCACACCATCTATCCTATCTCTTTAAAAAGCAGGTGGGCATCGGCATTGCCGACTATATGAACCAGCAGAAAATCCTGCGCACCGCCGAGCTGCTGTCCGATTCGGAGCTGTCGATTTTAGACATTGCTCTGCGCAGCGGCTTCACGTCCAAGTCCAATTTTTACCGCGTCTTCAAGGAATACTACGGCATCACGCCCCAACAGATGCGGGACGCTCTCACCGAAGAAAAACGCGGGGAACTACCTATTTATCAATCGTCAACGGAGGTATCATTATGACAAAGTCCAAGAAACCCAATCTGGTTTTCATGTTTGCCGATCAGCTGCGCCTGTGCAGTATGGGCTACTACGGCGATCGCAAGGCCATCACCCCCAACATCGACGCCCTGGAGAAACGCTCTCTCAATCTATGCAACGCCGTATCGGGACATCCGGTTTGCGCCCCCTACCGTGCTTCCCTGCTCACCGGCAAGTACACCACCAGCACGGGAATGGTCATCAACGAGATCCGTCTCTGCCCCGACCACCGCTCTTTTGCCCACGTGCTGAATGACAACGATTACAACACCGCCTACATCGGCAAGTGGCATATGTACGCCAACGAGTGGGGCAATCACTACGATCCCAAGAACTCCTACATCCCCGAAGGTCCCGATCGGCTGGGCTTCGATCAGCTCTTTGCCGCCTACAACTTCCATCACGAAAACGTGGGCAAAACCTCCTATTATCACCTGAACTCCCCCGAAAAGCTGTATTACGACGGCTTTGAGCCCGATTGTCAGACCGATATGGCCATCGAGGAAATCGCACGGCTGTCCAAAGAGGACAAACCCTTTGCGATGTTCCTCTCCATCGGCATCCCCCACGATCCTTGGGACGAGTGGAACTGCGATCCCGAGGCCTATGCGAAGTACGCCGACACCGAGTTCCCCCTCCCCGAGAACTATCTCCCCGAAAACGATCCTTATGCCGACGGTTGGGCGAGACTTTCCAAGAAGGAGCGTGCCGATCTCCCCTATTGGATGCGTGGATATTACTCTATGGCCACCAAGGTGGACGATAACGTAGGCAAGATGGTGGCCGCGCTGGACGAGATGGGACTGTCCGACGATACCATTTTCGTCTTTACCTCCGACCACGGCGAGCTGTTCGGCGCACACGGCAGACGGGCGAAGAACATCTTCTACGAGGAAGCGGTTCGCATTCCCTTCCTGATGCGCTGGGGCGACAAGCTGAGCACAGGCGAAAATCCCCTCTGCCTCAACACCCCCGACCTGATGCCCACTCTGCTGTCTATGATGGGTATGGGCGATCAGATCCCCGCCGAGGTGGAAGGCTTCGATCTCTCCGATGCGATCCTCGGCAAAGAGGGTGCAATGACCCCCGACGGCACGCTGATGATGGGTACGGGTGCTACTGCCAAATGGGAGGACGGTCACGAATGGCGCGCATGGCGCACCGATCGCTACACCTACGCCACCTACTTGGTGGACGGCAGCGAGCTGCTCTTCGATAACGTAGCCGATCCTCTGCAGATGCACAATTTAGCAGGCGATGAGGCTTACGCAGATCTGCTGGCAGAGCTGAAAGCGGCAATGTACGCCGAGATGGAGCGCATCGGGGATAAATTCCATCCCAGCAGCTACTATCGGGACAACTGGACGGAAAATCGCATTATTTACAAAAACAAGGCAGACTAAGCGATTGTCTGCCCCCTGAACTCCCCCAAAAGGAGGGAAAACTATGATTGCACAAGTGAAAACCCAAGCCGGAACGGTCTATTATACCGCCGTCTTTGCCATCTTCGGCAAGGGAAGCAGCTGCACCGTCATCGGCTTTGATGAAAATTTTGAGACGCTGCAATGCATCCCCTTCTATGCTTCGCCGAACCACTACCGCCAGCAGGTAATGATCGTAGAGACCACCCGTGACAACTGGGTGCAAGACGGTGATCTGGAGGGCTACGATTGGATCGTGTACGATAAAAAGCGGCTGGAGCACATCCGGCTGGGTCGCCTGCTCCACCCCGATTTCGTCGCCCGCGGAAAAGCGTTGCAGGACGAGGTGAACGTCCCCGAATGGTGGGAGGTCACCGATCAGAAAACCGCAAACGATATCAGATGGGCAACCGCCGACTTCCACGACGCTGTGATTCTCTCTATGGAGCAAACCGAAACCGATGCCATCCTGCAATTTGAGATTTGGGGCGGCACTGCTCTGCTCCGCTTGGAAAACGCCGAGTTTCATAAGCTCTGCGAAATCGGAGCGCACGGAGAGGAGTTTTACTCCGCTCACATCACCTTCGAGGGTGGAAAAGTCCATTTTCGAGGTTATGGCTCGGAAGTGGACGAGGACGATGCCGAAGAAGGTCTGCGCCCTATGATTTTCCACTTCTCCTGCGCACGGCTATACTGGAAGGTCGAGCTGGAAACCGTTACATTTGATCAATTTTAACCAATAAGGAAACCAACTATGATTGCACAAGTGAAAACCCAAGCCGGAACGGTCTATTATACCGCCGTCTTTGCCATCTTCGGCAAGGGAGGAAGCTGCACCGTCATCGGCTTTGATGAAAATTTTGAGACGCTGAAATGCATCCCCTTTTATGACCGTGCCAATCGCAGACAGCAGGTAATGATCGTGGAAACCACCCGTGACAACTGGGTGCAAGACGGTTATCTGGAAGGCTACGATTGGATCGTGTACGATAAAAAGCGGCTGGAGCACATCCGGCTGGGTCGCCTGCTCCACCCCGACTTCGTCGCCCGCGGAAAAGCGTTGCAGGACGAGGTGAATATCCCCGAATGGTTGGAAGTCACCGACCTGAAAACCGCAAGAGACATCTACTGGGCAGCCACCAGTTTCCATGATGCGATCATTCACTCCATGGAACGAGAGGGTGCTGACACTATTCTGCAGTTTGAGATTTGGAACGGCACTGCAAAGCTCCGCTTGGAAAACGCCGAATTTCACAAGCTCTGCGCAATCGGACCGCACGGAGACGAGTTTGACTGTGCGCACATCACCTTCGAAGACGGAAAAGTCCATTTCCGTGGCTACGGCATGAAAGTGGATGAGGAAGACGGCAGCAGACCGATGATCTGCCACTTCTCCTGCGCACGGCTGTACTGGAAGATAGAGCTGGACTAACCGTTACATTTGATCAATTTTGACCAATAAGGAAACCATTATGATTGCAAGAATCAAAACCGAACGCGGTACGGTGTACGATACCGTGGTCTTTGCCCTTCTGTTAGACGGCTGGGACAGCAAAATGATCGGATTTGACGAGGAGCTTCGCACTCTTCGGGAGCTTCCCTACTACTATCTCTCTCCCGAGCGTCACATCCATCAGCTTTTCGCCTTCATCGACTCCGACGAGGAGGGGTGGGCAGAGAAAAAGTCAGTGAGCGGCGTAGAATGGCTGGTCAGCCGGCCCGATCTCCTGGAAAAGATTCACAAGGGAGAGCCCCTTCCAAAAGAGATTCTTACCCGTTGCAAAGCAATGCAAAACGAGATGGATCTTCCCGAATGGCGGGAAGTTGTGCCGGGCAAAGCACGGGAGGATCTGTTGCTCGCCTCCGGTTACTTCCACGACGGTGTGATTTCAGCCGTGGAATGGATCGGCGACTCCGCCTGCGTTTCAATCGAGGTGTGGGGAGCCGTCATCCATCTCCGATTGGAACACGCAGAGCTCTCCGAAAACTGCGTCGTGGGCTACGGCAATATGGGCGAAATTTTGGATTGCTCGGTCTTTTTCGAAAACGGACGGGTTTACTGGGCTGACGACTGCGACTTCGAGCATTTCGATGAGCTGAACGATGAGTTTTGCTATTTCTCCGGAACACGGCTGTACTGGAAGATAGAGCTGGACTAACCGTTGCATTTGATCAATTTTGACCAATAAGGAAACCAACTATGATTGCAAGAATCAAAACCGAACGCGGTACGGTGTACGATACCGTGGTCTTTGCCTTGATCGTCGTCCACCGAAATAACGGCATCATCGGCTTTGACGAGGATCTCACGCACCTCCAATTCATCCCCATCTTCAGACAGGCGGTACCCTTTCATCGGCAGAAGCAGGTGGCGGTCATCGACCTTGCCGACGACGGCTGGGTGGCGGGAGATCACATCGAAGGCTACCGATGGATTGTGGATAACAAGCCGTCGGTCACAAAGATTTTGCAGGGGCAGCCCCTGCCCGACGATCTGTATGAACGCTGTAAGGCTCTGCAGGAGGCCGTCCCCCATCGGGAATGGTTAGAGATCACCGACAAAAAGACGGCGTGGGATATGCAGTTCGCCTTTGCAGGCATCCCGAGTTCCTTCATCTGCGCCATTGATGCCAAGGACGGCTACACCACCATTGCATTCCGAGTGGTCACCGACACCGTCTATCTCCGATTGGAAAACGCCCAGCTGTCCGAGTCCTGCAAGGTGGGATACGGAAAGGACGGAGAGATTTTCACAACCTCCGTGGAGTTTGAAAACGGACGGATCATCTGGCAAAGCCAAAACCAATCCACCGAGCCCGAAAAAAAGCTCTGCCAATGCTCCGGCACACGGATGGAATGGAAAATTGAGATGGACTAAATCCATCTCGCAACTGAAAAAAAGGAACATCATTATGATTGCAAAAATCAAAACCAAGGCGCTGACCGTTTACGACAGCGTAGTATTCGCCTTCACCGACGAAGGCTTCGACAGCAAAATCATTGCGCTGAACCGCAAAATGGACACGCTCATCATCCTCCCCCTGTTCGATGAAACAGAGGAGGAGCTGCGGACGCTGTCTCGGCAGAACTACACCATCATCGACGCCGCCATCGACGGCTTTGTGCGGGTGGGGGAACACACATGGGGCTATCCGTGGGTGATCGAAAACCTCCCTCTGCTGCGCAAAATAGATGCCAAAGAGCCGATCCCTGCCGAAGTTATGGAACAATGTCTCGCCCTGCAGGATGGGCTCGAGCTCCCCGAATGGACCGAGATCCGAGACGATGTGTCTGCCACCAATCTGCTGTGGGCAAGCGGCGGCTTCCACGACGGTGTGGTACGGGAAATCACCCGTGAGGGCGACAGAGCCACTATCACCATCGAAACTTGGGCAGGCGACGTCCAGATTCGGGTGGAGAACGCCATCCTTTCCCCCGAAATCGAGGCTTGCGAGGGCGCCATCAGCAGTTTCGGACAGATTTGGAACATCCACGTCTATTTTTGGAACGATCGAATCTATTTCGTAGATGCAATGGGCGAGGTTGCCCCGGAGGATCTTGCCGACGACTGGCTCTACTTCTCGGGCACCCGTGCGTGCTGGAAGATTGATATGGACTAATCCCGAAAGGAAATTTATGAAACGCAAGCTTTTATCTCTGTTATTACTCCTCGCCCTGCTGATCCCCTTCACCGGCTGTGATTCACTGCTATCGGGGCTCACCGACGGCGGTGCCGATCTGGCAGTCCCCGCCGACGGCAAAACCCTCACCGTCTCCTTCTTAGACGTAGGACAGGGCGACTCCATCCTGATCGAGCTCCCCGACGGTAATACGATGCTCATCGATGCATCGGAAGCCGATCAGGCCGAGGGCATCATCGACTATATCTCTCGCCGCGGGCACGATACGCTGGACTACGTGGTAGCCACTCACCCCCACACCGACCACATCGGCGGTATGGCAGAGGTGCTGGAAGCATTTGACGTAGGCGAAATCTGGATGCCCGATGCCGACAGTGACACCCAAACCTACGAAAATCTGCTGGAAACGGTGGAGAAAAAGGAAATCCCCCTCCACGTGGCGGCGGCAGGCAAGACCATCCTTGCCACCGAGAGCCTTTCCATCGAGGTCATCGCGCCCTGCTCCGAGCAATATGACGATCTCAACGATTACTCTGCGGTGATCAGCCTCACCTACGGCAAGACCCGCTTCATTTTCACCGGCGATGCCGAGGCGCTGAGTGAAGCGGAGATTCTGAAATCGGGTGTTTCCCTCTCTGCCGACGTGCTGAAGCTGGGCCATCACGGCTCCTCCACCTCCTCTTCGGAGGCTTTCGTGAAGGCGGTTGATCCCCGGTGGGGCATCATCTCCTGCGGCGAGGGCAACAGCTACGGCCATCCCCATAAAGAAACGCTGGATTTGGCAGAGAAGCTGGGCATCGAGCTGCTTCGTACCGATCTCATCGGCACTATCGTAATGACCTCCGACGGTCAGACGGTGAAATACGGCGACAACGAGAGCGGCGGCAATGCCGATGCTGACGATGAA
Organism: Clostridia bacterium; assembly: GCA_017452565.1. GTDB lineage: Bacteria > Bacillota > Clostridia > Oscillospirales > CAG-272 > CAKSQF01. The sequence continues at coordinate 4,039 of JAFTMF010000192.1, read as the reverse complement.
AACCAAGCCGACCCCGCTCCCGGTACGGGCTATCATTGGGTGCTGAACACCTCCTCCAAGAAGATTCATAGAGAGGATTGCAAATACGCAGAGTCCATCAGCGAGGACAATCGCGGCGAGTCCAACAAATCGGTGAGCGAGCTGGAAGCCGAGGGATATACTCCCTGCGGCACCTGCGAACCGAAGGATTAAATAACACTTGACCGCACAGCCAAGGAAGTGGAGGAGTCTGAGGAGGAATAGAGTTGCGCACAGCGCAACTCTGGCAGTTGGCTTTGCCAACTGCAGGGAAACACTTCGGCGTTTGAGATGGTTTCGCCTCCTCAGATATATTCGAAATCCCGACGAAGGAGGGATTTCTTCCTTATACCATATACCATTCATTGATTGAGGAAGCAAATATGGAAGAAAGAACGTTATTTTGGGTCATTGACCGATTTGAGGGTCCCATCGCCGTGGTGGAGACCGACGTGGGCGAGACGGTGAACGTCCCCCGCAATTCCCTGCCTGCAGGCATCAAAGAGGGCGCCGTCCTGCGCATCGTGGTAGACAAAGAAGAAGAAGCCAAACGCAAAAAGAAAACCCGCTCGCTGTTCGATCGGCTGCGGGTGGACTGAGCGGGATCGGCAATGCACCGAGGTTCGCCGGCAAAACGGGCTTGAGGCGGGCGATGCAGACGCTTCGCTTACTGCGCCCCTACGGGTATGGCTATACTTCATACAAACGCAAAAACTCCCCTTTCGGGGAGTTTTCGTTTGTATAGTGCCAATGATTTTTCGTTAATTCATTTGAGATTGAAGATACTCCGATAAGTTTTCAGAATATCCCAAGTATCGGTAGTCGTGAAATGTAATATACAAATCTCCACTCGCAGAGACGACAATATGGATAGAATCTTTTTCATTCTCTCCATCTTCCGAACAGGTCGCAACAATCAGCAATACAGTCTCCTGAGGATAATCGTCAAACCCTACTGTTTGGATCTTCAAATCACTCAATAGTTGCTTGCAGGTCTCTCCTGTCAAAGACAAACCGTCGCTGTTTCCGCTTTGGGATAGAATGCAATCAACCGAAACATTCTTCGACTTTTCCGAATCGCTCCAATACGATTCCACTTGGCTTGCATAGGAATGATGGATAATTTGCTTGATCAGATGATTGCACAATATAACAACAGCCATTGCAACCAGCAAAGCACCGATGATTAAAACTATTTTTTTGAGTTTTGAATTGGTAGTCATCCATTATTTCCCCCGCTTCCATCTCACAATATAACTGCATCCCACTAATCCCACGATCAATTGCACCGCCAGCAGCACGCAAACGATTGCGCCAATCACCGCAGAGCTCAGCGATAACGCTGCTGCGATCAGCGCAAGCAAATTCACAATGAGGATGAGAATGAAGAACCCCTCATCTCGTATCACGAGGATCAGCGCATTCAGCAAAAGCAGAACGCAAGACAAAACCGCCGTACAAAGGGGTGCTCGAATCCCGTGTTCAAGGAAGAGCGACAGATCAAAATAAGAATAATCGATTGGCGTGATTTCCCCCGTTACAAAGCTCCAGCGAATTTGGATTCCGTACGGAAGAAGTTCCAACACGATAAGAAGTGCACTCATTGCCATCAAGATAACACTCAGGACACGAGTTTTCTGTTTCACGGTTTGCATCACAATTTTGCCTCCGTTGTCTGTTGTTCTAATGAGATCAGTATATCAAAACAGTCTCGCTTCGTCAAGGTGGCAATGGGAAAGTTAACAGTATTTTTATAGAATGGTCATAGTTGGCAGATGGTTGGCATGTCCTCGGTGCATCAATCTGCGGTTAGCGAGAGGCGTTTGGAGCGGGCGACCCAAGATCGCCCCTACGGGTATGGCTATACTTCATACAAACGAAAAACTCCCCTTTCGGGGAGTTTTTCGATTTATTCTTGCCTTACAGCTCGGCGATGACTTCGACCTCGACCAGCACGTTCTTGGGCAGGGTCTTCACTGCTACGCAGGAGCGGGCGGGCTTGCCGGTGAAGTAGGTTGCGTACACGCCGTTGAAGGCGGCAAAGTCGCCCATATCGGCCAGGAAGCAGGTGGTCTTTACCACTTTTTCCAAAGAGCTGCCTGCAGCTTCCAGAACTGCCGCCAGATTCTTGCAAACCTGCTCGGTCTGCTCCTCGATGGTGACAGCCTCAATCTCACCGGTGGCGGGATTGATCGGGATCTGACCGGAGGTATAAAGCAGAGCGCCTACCTTCATTGCCTGAGAATAAGGTCCGATTGCCGCAGGGGCATTTGGGGTATATACTTTTTCCATAATTTTATCTCCTTTGTATGATACTATCCAATTTGCAATTTGCAATTTTCAATTATACTGGGGTTTCGGTGATGTTGAAGCCGGCGCTCTCCAGGGCTTGCATAATCTCCTGAATGTGCTGGAAGTTTCTCGTTTCCAGTCGCAGATGGAGGTAGCAGCCGCTTACGTCGATCATTTCGCTGGTACGCTCGTGGTGTACCCAAACCACGTTGCCGCCGTGATCGGAGATGATCTTGGACACCTCGGCCAGCTGACCGGGCTTGTCGGGGAGCTCGATGCAGATGTTGCAGGTTCTGCCCGACATCACCATACCGCGCTTGATGACACGGGAGAGGATGTTGACGTCAATATTACCGCCGGAGATGACGCAGACTACCTTCTTACCCTCCAGATCGGGGATCTTGCCGAACATAGTTGCGGCAACGGGGGCAGCGCCCGCGCCCTCGGCGATCATCTTGTGCTTCTCGATGAGGGTGAGGATGGCGTAGGAAATCTCGTCCTCGGTGACGGTCACCACGCCGTCTAGATACTCGGAGCAATAGCGGAAGGTGTTCTCTCCCGGCTCCTTCACGGCGATACCGTCGGCGATGGTTTTCACAGAAGGCAGACGGACGATCTCGCCCTGCTCCATAGAGCGCACCATACTGGCAGCACCCTCTGCCTGCACGCCGTAAACCTTGATTTTGGGATTCAGCGACTTCACCGCATAGGCAATGCCCGAGCAAAGTCCGCCGCCGCCCACTGCCGCTACGATGATATCCACGTCAAACAGCTCGTCCAAAATCTCCAGACCGATGGTAGCCTGTCCTGCGATGACGTTTTCATCGTCGAAGGGGTGAACGAAGGTGTAGTTGTGCTCGTCGCGGAGCTCCAGCGCCTTCTTGTAGGCATCGTCGTAGACACCGGGCACCATACAAACGTCGGCGCCGTAGGCTTTGGTCGCCTCCACCTTCATAATGGGAGCGCCCTCGGGCAGGCAGATCAGCGATTTGATGCCGTATTTGGTTGCCGCCAGTGCGACGCCCTGAGCATGGTTGCCTGCGGAGCAAGCGATAACGCCCTTTTCCTTCTCCTCTGCGGAGAGCTGGGAGATTTTGTAAGCAGATCCACGAACCTTAAACGATCCGGTGAGCTGAAGATTTTCGGGTTTCAGATAGAGCTTGCAGCCGTCCACCACGGGGGAGGGGATAAGCTCGGTATGGCGCACCACGTCCTTGAGGACGTAGGCAGCGTGATAAACTTTATCGAGAGTAAGCAAGAGAGACACTTCCTTTATGTAATGCAATATGGGTATTATACCATCCCTTGCCGCCTTTTGCAAGTATTTTTTTCGATTTCTCCAAGATTAATTCGCAAAATGTGAAATTTTTTCGCCTGCCCGAACCCACGCCATCGAAGATTCACCTCCCTGTCGGCGGTATACATACCCGGTCAGCAGTGCACCTGCCCATCCCTCAACGTGCTTGCAAATGCAAACGCCGACCCTCGGCAGGTGTCCGAAGGTCGGCGGTTTGTTCAGGTTGCGGCAGGTATCGAAACGGTGATCCGTTCTCTGGGCGGTGCTTCAAGCCGCTGTGCGAAGTAGCGAATCACGTCCCCTCTCCCCACGATGCCGATGAAGCTGCCTGCATCGTCCACCACGGGAACGAAGTTTTGTCTGCAGGCACAGTACAGCAGCTCCTCCATAGAGGTGGTGATGGGCATGGGACGGGTGCGGTTTGGGTGCAGG
>JAFTMF010000002.1 GCA_017452565.1 Clostridia bacterium | reverse complement strand
TGATATTGCACAAAAGAGCCCTCCCCTCTGGGTGAGGGGAGTCGCCAAGCGACGGGAGAGGTATTCGTAGTATTTTGTGCGGTAGACCTCTTCCGTCACGCCTACGGCGTGCCACCTTCCCCGTAGGGGAAGGCTTTGGTTTGTGCATATTGCTAATGCGTCTTTCTAATGAATACTTTTTCGACACGTTGAAATCCCTGTGAGTTAAACTCACAGGGATTTGTTGTTGGTACTTATCCGCGAATCTTGAGCCGCCACGCATCCAGCAGATCGGCCTTGCCCAGAACGGTGAGCCACGCTTCCAGCTGGGGATCCAGCACGCCGTCGTAGCTTACCATCCGATGGCAGAATCGCTCCAAATCCCGATAGGAGGCATCCAAAAGGGATTTCATATAGGCGTTCAGTCCATCAATATCTGCAATTTCGGTGCCGTCTGCCACGAAGTGCTTGTTGTCTGCGATGAGAAACGCTACGGTGTAGAGATGCAGCAGCCGCTGTGTTTTGGTAAGCTCCCGAATCTGATGCTCGGTTTCTGCCGTAAACACGGCCTCTTGCAGGGAATAATCTACCGGCTCCACCCGGGAGAGATAGCCGCTGATCTGCCGCTCTCGCAGGAGTGCATCCAGCTTGGTCAGATCGGGGGCACGGCCGCGGCGGATGCGCTCCAGCATCTCACACCCCAGCGCACCTACCGTTTCGTAGGGCTGACCAAAGGGAGCGGGGACGGTGGGAGGTGATGCAGGCTCTGCGGCGGGGATCTCCTCATTCCCGGGGGAGAGGGGATCGTCGGTAGCCTCCCCTTGACAGGGCTGGGTGTGCTCGTCCGGCGGCTTTTCCCGAAAGAAGGCAACCTTCAGGGAAGGATCGCCCACAACCTCGTCTTCCGCCGGTTCGGTGGTCTGAGCAGATGCAAAGTTGCCTTCGGAGAGGCGGATAGATACTTTCAAAGAGGAATTCTGTTGATCGTTCATTCTGCGTCTCCTATCAGTTGCACTTTTTCATCAATGATGCGAATGGTGCCGTGCTCTTCCAGATATTGGAGAGCGGCATCGGTTTTGGCTTTGATTCGGGGACCCTTGCGCTCGAATCCGAAGGCGCGGGCACATTCCAAGGTCAGATCATCCCGATTGATGCCGATAGAGTGGGTGGCAATACGAACCATTGCGGCAGCCACCTCCTCGGTGGGGATATATTCCATCGGACGGGGCGTGTCCCCTTGACGGGGGATGCGCACGGTCACGGGCGTTTCGGGGATCAATCGGATAAAGCGATCACCGTCGATGGCAATCTTTGTCCCCAGCTTGCGGGAAATGGCAAGATCGATCCGGGAGCGAGCCGTTTCGGTGACCTTTCCTTCGGGGAGAGAGGGAGCGATCCGTCTGTACAGAAGATCCATATGCATGGGCTGCTCCACATTTAGCACGTGCAGAATCGTCTCGCTGAGACGGGTCAGCTGATCCTTGGAACGGGAATGCTTGGCGGCAGTCCAATCGGCTTCGGCATAATAGGCGAAGTTGAAGGGATTGGCAACGCTGATTTTGCCCCCTTCCGGGGAAATCTCCCTGACGATGCTATCCAGACCGGGCTCGGCAGGAGCATCGGGATCGGATGCAGGGGCGGGCGTATTTTCGGTCAGCGAGCGCAGGAAGGTAAGGAGTGCCTCTCCCTCTTCCTCGGGATTGCGGTTCCATTCGGTGGACCAAATGCGGTAGAGCTTCCATCCGCGGCCTTCCATTACGCCTCGGCGCAGATGATCTCGGTCACGGGCGGTCTTGCCTTGGATGTAGGACTGTCCGTCACATTCGATGCCTGCAATAAAGCGGTTCTCATCCCCGGGATCTACGATGGCAAGGTCGATCTTGTAATCGGAGCATCCCACGTGCTTTTTCACCCGATAGCCGTGATCGGTGAGGAAGGCCTCCATAGCGTCACAGAAGAGATCGCCGCCCTCGGGCATAGCGTGATCATCCACAGGGCGCAGGGCAGAGGTGCCTCGGCCTGCAAATTCGATATAGGAGCGGAGCATCCGTACGCCCTCGGCCTCGGTGCGGCTGAGATCAATATCCGATGCGTGGATAGATCCCACCAGCTTGATATTGCACTTAGCACGGGTGATGGCAACGTTGAGCCGTCGTTCGCCGCCGTCCTGACCCAGCGGACCGAAGCGCATATACATCTTTCCGCTTCTGTCCTTGGCGTAGCAAATGCTGAAAATAATGGTGTCTCGCTCGTCACCCTGTACGTTTTCCAGATTCTTCACGAAGAAGGGCTCTTCCTTGTTTTCGTCGAAGAACCATTCGTACTGGGGCGAGCCACGGCGGAAGGCGATGATTGCTTCCTCGATGGCGGTTTGCTGTTTCTGGCTGAAGGCGATAATTCCCAGCGAACGCTTGGGATGCTGTTTGATGTGTGCCTCCACCAGCTCTACGCAGCGCTCTGCCTCCCGCAGATTGCGGTTTTTGCCGCCGCCTTCGTAGACGCCATCCTCCACGTAGACGTATTCTACGCCCATATCGGGGACGTTCAGCGCCTGATCGGGGAAGGTGATCAAATTGTTCCGATAGATCTCTCTGTTGGAGAAGGCGATGAGGCTCTCGTGACGGCTGCGGTAGTGCCAGAGCAGGGTGCGGTTGGGCAGAACCGATGCGGTCTCTTCCAAAATGGAGTCGGAGACGATGGCGTTGGCGCTGTCCTCGCTTTCATCGTTTTCGTCGGGATCGTACTGATCGTCGGAGTTGTTGGTAGCGGTAGCGAAGAAATTAGTAGGCGGGAGCTGCTTGCTGTCGCCTGCCACAATCACCTGCGCACCGCGGAAAATGGCGCCGATGGCATCTTCGGGGAAGATCTGGGACGCCTCGTCGAAGATGACCAGATCGAAATGATAGGCTTCGGTTTCCAGGAAGTAGGAAACAGACAGCGGCGACATCATCAGACAGGGTTTTAACCGCAGCAGCAGATTGGGAATCTGACGGAACAATCGTCTGAGGGGAAGAATGTTCCGCTTTTTACCAAGCTCCTTGTTGAGGATAGCAACCTCATCGGTGGCTTTTACCAGTCGATGCACCGAGGGAAGGTCTGCAATGAGCTTCTGCCTAATGCGCATCTGTGCGATAAGCAGCTGAAGATCGTCCAGCTCGATGAAGCGTGCGATTCGCTGATCCTGTGCGGAACGGCGGAATCGGCGGAGGGCATCGGTGTTCTCAAACACTCCTTCCAGCCACATCCGATAGACACCTGCGATAAAGCAATCCTGAATTTGCGACAGAATCTCAGCATCCTCTGCCTTTTCGATGAAGTCGGCAAGACCGCCCTCGGCACAGGCACTTTTGGCTTCCTGATAGTCTACCCAGTTTTCCAGATCGTCGATTTGCTCCAGACAACCCGACAGCTTCGGCAGGAGAGCGGCAAGAGAAGCTGAGCGCAGAGCGGCGTTGCCGTCAAACTGATCGGCAACCCGGCCGCAGGTCTCGATGCCTGCCGGGATGCGACGGGAAAGTGCCTCTGCCATAGCGGACAGCTCGGACCGTCTTTCGGGGGTGGCTCTCATCAGCGGCAGGAGCAGGGGATAGCAGGGGGATTGCCGCAGTGCTTCCACCTCACCCAGCAGCCGAAGGAGTTCATTCCAATCGGTTTCTTCCCCCCGATACAAGAAGTCGAAGGCGGAGCGGAAGTTTTCGGTCTCTCGGTTGATCTCTTCGGTCAACCGTGCGTATTCGTCGGGGAGACGGAGGGTGCTTGCAATCTCGGGATAGGCGGTGTCGGAGTTTTGCAGATGAGCGGCAATTACGGTGAACTGGCGGGAGAGAATCCGCAGATCGTCCAGCGCGGATTGCACCGTTTTCATAGTTTCGGCAGCGTTTTTCTTGAGGCTTACCTGCAGACGGTGCTGTCCGATGATCGTATTGGCCTTGCTTGCTGCCGAATCGTATTCCTCCAGCAGGACGGCAAGACGAGCCGCTTGCTCGGTATGATCGGCACAAAGAAGGTCTTGCAATGCAGTGGGAACCTTGCCGCGGAAGACTCGTTTGATTTCTTCGGTGTGCTGCAGATTGGCAAGTATTGTATCCCAATCGGTAGTCTCACCGGTGTAATGACTGCCTAAATAGGATGCAAGCTGAGCGTTATTATTTGCAAACCAATCCACACATTCGTGATAGGCTTGGAGCTGTCTGAGCAGTTCTACTGCCATCGTGTCGGGGAGTTTTTTCAGAACGGTTCTGGAAAACCCCTTGATCTGCCGCTGATCGGCGTGGTATTGGCGGTTGAAATTACGGAAGAAGCCGGTGTAATCGGTTTTGTAGCGTTGCAGAATCGGAGCGTAGTCGAAGGTCAGCACCGCGGGCTCCCAGCGGGACAGCAGATCGGCTCTGCGGGATTGGAGATCTGCGGCGGTCCGACGGGCGGCATCCAGCCAAGCGGTAATCTCACTGATCTCTTCGGTAAACCAGTTCTTTTGGGGAAGAATGCCTGCCTGCATCAGAGGAAGCAGTCGGCTATAGGTATTACGGTTGATTTCAGCGGCGGATAGATTCGTGCCCAGCAGCTTGTTGATGGATTGATTGATGTTGCAAAGACTATCCAGTTGTCGATTCAGGGCGATACAGCCGTCGATCAAGGGTTTGCTGTGGGCAAAATAATGGGCGGTCTCGTTGGGGGATGCAAAAGATGCGGCCTGCAGCCGTTCGGCGGCAGCGCTTGTGACTTTTTGCCATTCCTCCCGATTGAAATCGTATACCGAATCTTCAAACACCTTTGCGATTGCGCTGCGGGTGGAGAGCAAATTGGTATACAGCTCGTTTCCTCGATTGGCGGCATCCCGTGCGGCAGGCAGATCAAATTCATTTTCAGCTTCTGTCCAGTGCGCGGGAAGTGCGGGAAGGGGAATGATTCGGGTGAGTGCTGCAGAGAATTCCGGGAGCAGCTCGGGAGTCAGATGGGCAAAGAGTGCCTCGCATTCGGGCAGTTGATCTGCGCTCTCCCGGCAGAACGTGAGAAATACAACGGTGTCTGCCAGCGAGTTGTTCAGCGTGCCGAGATAGTCCGCAGTAATGCGGCGGCAGATGAATCCTTCCCACGGATTGTCTCGGATGTCTCCGCTCATTCTTTCCACCGAAAGACGGTAGGTCTGCAGAAGGTCACGGTAGACCTGAAACTGATTTTGCGAGATTTCTGCAACGTCTGCAAGGGCAAACTGAATCATCGGCAGGTCCTTGAGGGCTTCCAATCTGCCGAACACTTCGTAACAGCTGAGATTCAGCGGCTCTACGGGACGGTGCAGCTCGCTTGCATATTCGTTGAGTTGATTACGGCAGGTGAGCAGCTCGCCCAGCTGATTCATAGCGGAATCCCGGACGGTAATGGGCTTTAATTGCAAATTAGCGCCGATTTGCTCCAAAATCTCCTTTTTGTTGGCGCGGTAGCTGTGGAGGGGGAGACAGAAATCGCCCAAATGGGCTTCCTGCAAACGGCGGTACACCACCTGCAGCGCCGCCATTTTCTCGGAGACGAAGAGAACCTTCTTTCCATCGGCCAGCGCCTCGGCGATGATGTTGGTGATGGTCTGGCTCTTACCGGTGCCGGGAGGGCCTTGCATCACGAAGCTGATATTGTGCTTGGAATAATAGATGGCATCCTGCTGGCTGGAGTCGGCGCTCATTACCTGATAGCAATCGGTGGTGCTGACCGAATCGGGGGAGAAATTCTCGGCTGCTTCAGGCAGGGTATTGGCGGCCGCACCGTCACCGCACATAGCACGGATTACGGGATTTTGGCGGATGCGCTCCTCGTTGCGGGTAAGATCGTTGTACATAGTGATCTTCAGGAAGGAGAGCAGGGCAAGACTTACCTCGCGCACCACTCGCCAGCCGTTCTGATCGGCTATCTCTTCCACACGGGTGAAATAATCGTCCAGACTCTCCCGATCCTCGTCGAAGGTGGGCAGGGTAATACCCATCTGAGACTGGAGATAGTATTCCAGCGTGGGATTGACCACGATATCGTCCTCGTGCTTGGACAGCGTGAAGGGAGAGTGGAGGGTGGGCAAGGACAGCACTGCCGGCACCATCACCAAAGGAGAGCGGAGCCAAGGCTCGTTTGCTCCCGGTGTTTCCTTCCATTCCAAAAAGCCGAAGGCCAGATAGAGGATGTTGGTACCCTGTTCCTCTTGGGCAAGACGGGCGGAGGTGCGCATATTCCGCAGGGTTTTCTGACACTCGGCGGCGGCCAGATTGGTTTCGATATCGCCGATGCGCACGTCTAAGGGAGCGGAGAGGGTGTCCATCAGAGAGAGCATCGAATAGACCCGGAGATCGCTGTCCCGATCTACCGTGCGTCGGAAGGTCAGGGTATCCTCGCTGATGGCAATCCGACGGAACAGCTCATTGTAGGAGGGCTCGGTGATTCTGATGGTGGAGCGTTTGGTCTCGCGATAATTGATCATACGGTTTCGTTTGCCCAGATCCAATAGGCGGTGTCTCCAAAGCTCTAATTTTCTGTTCATTAAATTGGCAGTCATAGAGATCTCCTTTCAATGAGGCTTCAAGGTGTGAGTTCCATACAAGTGTTTTTTTTTGAATAGCCGTATGGTTAACTTTCATTATACCACAAAACCTGCGTAGATACAACAATATTTTCTCCTTTTTGTGAAAATTTTACAGAGTTTGGATTTATTTTTTTTACTACTTGTAAAGTATCACGAAATATGCTATAATCATATTATCAACCCATCGATTTCATAATCAGAAAGGATTTCCCTATGAAACATCCCGTTCTCCGTCTGACTGCCGCTCTGCTGGCGGGACTGTTGTCCCTCTCTCTGCTGCTTGCTTGCAACAATGCATCCGAGGATGACGGCACCACCACTTCGGCAACCACCACCAAAGAGGTCATTCGTCCTGCCTTCACCACTACTACCATCGCCTATCCCACCACGCCCAACACCCCCTCCCCCTCCCAGCTGTCTTGGGATGCAGAGCAGGTGTTCCCCACCTTCCCCAAGGGAACCGGTCAGCTGGACGTGATCGACGGCGGCAATCTCACCGATGCGGAACGCCACGCGCTGGTTTGTATGTCCGGTCTGGTAAACGCCCGCGGTACCCGTATGGCGGTTTATATTGATAAGGTAGAGCAGTGGGCGAAGGTCTACGGCTATACCGCTACCAAGGCAGTGACCGTAGGCGATCGGGATGCCATCGTAAAGAAGTACGCCTCCGAGATTTCGGGCGTGGTGCTTTACTTCTCCAAGCAGGAGAAGGCCTGCGAGGATATCGTGAACCTTGCCACCACCGTTGCCAATATCAAGGGCGCAATCCCCATTACCGACAGCCTTTACCGTGCCTGGTATAAGCGGGGCATCGAGCTGCCCGTAGTGGAAGACCTCACCGATCTGGAATTCACCAAGCGGGTGGACGTGTACCAGCATCTGTACGATAACTATTGGAAAGATTGCTCCCGCCGTCTGCTCTTCGTGCAGAATCCTACCTACCATCAGATGCGAGATCTGGCAGCAGCCAGCGGTGCGGCCGTGATCCATATGTCCTGCAGCAATCAGGATCGTCAGGAGCTGGCGCTGATGAAGAAGTTCTTCGGCGATCTCACCCCCGGTGAGTCTATGCTCATGGGCTGGAACGGTCAGGAGCGTGAGCTGATGACCATCGCCGCTAAGTACGGCCTTGCTTGCGTACCCTGCGACTTCTTCAACGCTCCTTCCATTTTCTCTCAGGATATCGACGTGAAAATCAACGCCGTTCCCGATATGCCGGAGCTGGAGAATAAGATTTACATCGCCTTCTACTTCAGTGACGGCGACAATATCCAGTACGATATGAACGCCATGAAGGAGTATTGGGATTCCGCACGCTTCTACAGAGGCAAAATCCCGATCAACTGGACCATCAGCCCCGCTCTGCTGGACGTAGCACCGGGTATGATGAACTACTACTACGAGTCTGCTACCGAGATGGAGTGCTTCGTCTGCGGTCCTTCCGGTCTGGGCTATACCATCCCTATGAACACGTTCGGCCCCAATACGGGCAATAATTTCACCAATGACGAGCATTTCTCTGCATTCGTCAATATGACCGACCGCTATCTGGCGAGAACCGGTCTGCGTGCCGTGACCATTTGGGATAACCTCAGCAAGTCGCAGAGAGAGATTTACTCCTCCGAGAGCGATTATCTGTACGGTATCACCGTTCAGCACTTTACCAACGGCAGTCTGAATGCAGGATTTACCGGCGTGACCAACGATATGCTGATCCAGCAGCTCACCCCCGGTTACTTTGCCAAGAACGAGGCAGGTACCACTCCCCTCACCGATATGACCGGCGATATTACCAACGCCGTGAAGTATCTGAAGTACGACGGCAGTGCTCCCGTATTCGTTTCCTGTCAGGTATCGGTTTGGGCGTTCCACAATATGAACGAGGTCATTCAGTTTGAGAAACACCTCTCCGATCTGTACGCCAAGACCTACGGTGAGGACGTGGTAGAGTTCGTTCGTGCCGACCACTACTTCAATCTGTACAATCAGGCCAAGGGTATGCCCTACGATCTGACCCTCCGCTCTGACGTGACGGTCAGCGCATCCTCCAACGCCGAGGGCGCCGCACTGGTGGTAGACGGCACTCCCGACACCGTTTGGGAAGCGGCTGAGGGCGGCGAAGGCTGGGTAACGCTGGACTTCGGCGCAACCTACTCCCTCAGTGAGGCTTCGATCTTCTTTGCAGGTATGGAGGGCGACAAGTTCACTTCTGCCGACAATGCAAAGGCGATCAAGGTGGAAGTCAGCACCGACGGCACTACTTGGAAGGAAGTTACCTCGGTTGCTGACAATACTGCTGATTGGGTATGTCTCTCCTTCGAAGCCACCGATGGCAGATATATGCGCATCACCGTCACCGATCCCGGCGAGAGCGGCATCGCCCGCATTGCCGACGTAAACGTAAACGGTGTTGCCAAGTAAGATT
>JAFTMF010000191.1 GCA_017452565.1 Clostridia bacterium | reverse complement strand
TTGGGGTTGATCTCGCCGTAAGCTGCGCCGCACTGAGTACAGATTGCGGGAGAGGTACAGGTTGCGCTGCCGCCCTTATGAGAGCAAGCGATGGGAGTCAGGATCACGATCTCGGGGAAGCTGCTGCCGCCGGAGATGGTGACCAGAGAGGTATGAGTCTGATGTCCTGCCTTGGTGACAACCAGATTGTACTCTCCGCTGGGAATGTCGGCGAAGATGAAGAGCCAGTTGTAATTGCCATCCACGCCGGGCATTGCATCGCCTACAACAGCAGTGTACAGAGGCGTCTTGAAGGTGGTGTCGTACTTGCTGTACAGCTTCACCACGGGCTGAGTAGTGCTGTCATTGGCACTGACTGCGCTCATAACGGTATTGCCTACTTCGGGAGCCTGTGCGGGCTGACGGAAGGTGTAGTAAACGTGAACCGTATTGGAAACGGTGTTGACCTCTACCGCATCCCACCAACCGTAGGTATTGACCGACGTACCGTTGATGAGCACGTCCACGTCACTTGCGAACTTGCACAGATCTGCGCCACCCGATTTGGGAGCAACGATGCGCAGTTCGATGAGATAGGTCTCGCCTGCACGGAAGACCTCCCCCTTTTCCATCAGAAGGCCTTCAGAGTTGTACCAGAAAATACCGGTATTATAGGTGCCATGGGTGGTATCCAGCAGATATTCGCCGGGATTACCCTCGATAGCAGTATAGTCAGGTGCCTTTCCGCTGGCAGGATAGTCGATATCGTTGATCTCGATGCGATCGACAGACTTCTGCTGACAGGTGAAGGTATAGGAGATTTCCTGTTGGAATGCATAATCGGAGTGACCTTCTCTTACCACAGCAGAATGGCCGTTCAACGTAGCGGTTACCAAAGTATCGGAATAATATTTGCCGTGAGCAAATTCAAAGCCCTCATCTACTCTGACGTAAACGGTAACTCGGTAATCATGACCGGGCAGGAAGGTATCGTGCTCATAAACGTCTGTCCAGCCGCCGTCAGTTACATCTACCCAGCGGACGCCGTCAATAATATAGTACCACTTCTCGAGAGGTTTCACCCAATAAATTTCTTCATAAGCGTCCTTATTGAAGTCAATATGATAGCCGGAGCCCTGAATACCAAAGGTATAGGTAGGCTTTTCGCCTGCTACGGGAGGTACCACGTCAACGATTACGATCTCTTCGATATAAACGTCATTGCAGATACCGAAATCATAAGTGACCGTGATGTAGCGTGCTGCATCCTTGCCTGCGGTTGCGCTGACCGATGCATAATAGCCGTTTACAACCGCTTCCACGTCGGGCTGTGTACCGTTCACCGCAAACTTATAGTTGTCCGCAGAGGTGCGGACGTTGATGATCGCACGGTAATATTTGCCGCTCTCGAACTTTGCAGAGGTGCTCATATTGGTGTAGGTTCTGCCGTTGGTAGATACCTGCCACTGGATGCTGTCCTTGCCGTAGCCGGTATTTCCGGTCACGGTGGTGGAGGGCGTGCTGCCCTCAACGGGTGCCTTCAGGGATAGATCTACCTTGCCGATGGTATTGGGACACTTGCCCAGGCTGATGCCGCTGAGATACAGCTTATTGCCGCCGGTACCGGTGGAGACCGTTTTGCCGTTGACCGTAGCCATATCGCTCATGGTAAATAGCTGACCGTTTTGAGAAATCAGCACCAGATCTGCAGTATAAGTCTTCCCTGCTTTGAAAGCCTGACCTTCGGTCATCTTCACGCCGTCTTCATACCAAACGATGGAGTCCAGCGACATCTGATCGCCAAGCCCCTGAATCTGATAGCTCTTATTGGGGGGAGTCTTGCCCGCTACGGGGGAAGGAATGGTAATGTTTACGTCTCCGGTAAAGATAGCAGCGTAGATTTCCACCTCGGTGGCTCTGGTGCCCTTGGTGGTATTGATCCAGTTGCCGTTGTTATAGCCGCCGTCGGGTACTACTACCTTCAGCGCAGAATCCATCGTCAGACCGAGCACGCCGTAGATGGCTCTGTAATTGGTCTTACAGCCGGTGACCTTGTAGTAACCGCTCTGAAGGATCAGTTTGCCGTCTGCCTTGATGCCCTCATAGCCTCCGGCGGTAACGGTCACGTTGCCCTTCAGATTGATATCGCCAAAGGCGTAAATCGCGATCTTGTCGGTGGCAGTAGTAGATGCAGTTACCGTGCCGGCAAGAGAGAGATCACCTGCGCTGACGTAGATACAGTTTGATGCGGCAGTGATATTCAGATTGGCACCGTTGAAGACCACCGATTCTCCGGCATTGACACCGATATCTCCCGCCTGAATCAGGAAGGAACCGTTCAGCTTAACGTAGCCCTTCGGGGCAGAAACGCCGTCATATGCGGCACCGATGGCAAACGTACCTTCCAGTTCAATATTATCTGCAGTGCTGTAGATCGCACGCGTTCCCACTATTGTAGCATCCGAGCTGCGAATGATGACGTTATTATGTGCATAAATAGCGGATGGATATCCGACATTGTCTGTATTATCAGTTTGAACCCACAGATAGTCACTGTCAATGGTAATAGCCTGTCCTGCAAGGCCATCACCGTCTTTGACGTATATTTCCACACTGTCAGCGGTGATATTGATATCTCCATTTGAGGCAATGCCGCTTCCATTGCCGTCTCCTCTGACAAACAGCTTGCCGCCGTTAAATGTAAAGCCTTTGCAGCAGATGATATGGTACTCACAAATCGATGCAGCACTCAAATCGCCTTTGACTGTGACGATTCCATTATAGGCTTGGATCGCACACGACTCATCACACACCACGGTAAAAGCACCGTTCAGTGTGATGCGGCCTTTGTCCGAAAGAATACCGTAACGGACTCCCAGAATTGTACCGCTCTTGGCTTCAATCAGGATATCGCCACCGGCAGATACGCCGGCAAATGTTTCAAGATCATTCAAGGGGTTGTCTTTTCCCTTGGTCTCAATCCAAACGAAATCGGCACCGATAATCGTAATGCTGCCATTGGCAGTAATACCGATGTCATAATCTGCTATCGCTTGGACACTACCTTGAATTTCAATAGAGCCGCCTTCTGCTTGTATACCGTCAAAGCCTTGTACATCCAGAAGACTACCGGTAAATTTCACATTGCCCCTGCATAAAATACCCGAACTCTTCCATTTGGAGGAATCTAAGCATTTGGCTGTAACCTTACCGGTCATTGTCAAGTTTTTGCCACAATAAATACCATCTGAGGTAGTGCCCTCGACATAGATATTGCCGTTCAAAACTACATTATTTACGCCAAAAATACCCGTCTCACCGGTAATGGTAGCATTCGTACAGGTTAGTGACAAATCCCCCTGTTCGGCCCTGATACCGTCTGACTCAGCTTCGGTTCCTTTTGCAAAAATAGTGATCTCTGTACCTGTAATGGTTAGTACGCCATTCGTTGCTTGGATACCGCCTCCGGTACTGATGACCTCGAGGACATCACCGTCAAATGCGAACATCGTACTCTTAATTGCGTAGGGCTCGCCGCTCTTGTTAGTGGTTTGCACCTTCAAAGTGCCGGTGGATCGGATCTCCTTGCCGCGCAGCGCATTGCCAAGTCCCTGCACCTGATGCTCGCCGCCGCCGTAGAGCCAAATGTTGCCCTCCTCGGCTACGATGCCTTCACGGCCATCTACCCATGCAAGCTCAGTTACCGAAACGGTAACGCTGTCTTTGGCATAAATACCGTGGTGGAGCATAACGTCATCTTTGGTGGGGCTGCCGCACAATACCGTAATTTGGTCACCGTCCAGATACACGCTGCCTTGTCTGTGTGCCACGATACCCGCCATCACCGCACCGGTGACCTTGATCTCGGCAGAATTGATGCGTATGTCGCCGTACTGGCTGTAAATACCGCCGCCGCTTGCATCAATTTTACAGACGCTACCCTTGATATTAATGCTACTCAAAATACTAAGGGCATAGATGTCGCTATTATCGCAGCGTACATCCAGCTTGACATCCACATACAGATAGCCTTGGGTGTAGATAGTACTACTCTTGGAAGAGCGCAAGGTATGATCACCGGTCAGGCGAATGTCCTTCGGACCCTCGTGACGAATGGCATTCACGCCGGCATTCACATAGAAGGTACCGTCAAGGGTAATATCGCCCTTGGGAGCATAAACACCGTATTCATCGGCGCCGATACTGAACTTGCCGTTCATCTCGATAGCTCCGTTCTGAGCGTATACGCCGTATTCCTTACCAACGATAAGGCCCTCATTACTTTTGAGAGTAACGTTCTCAGACGCCATAACGCCGTGGGGGGTATCGTGAGAACCTTCGCCCAGCGTTTCGATATCAAGCTTAGTCGCAGATACGTTAATGGAACCGTTGTTAGCAAGCAAACCTGCGCCGGTATTGACGGCTACGTTGAGTTCTTTAGCCACAATGAGGATGTCGCCGCCGGTAGCACGGATACCCGTGTTGTAACTCGTAACATCCAGCACGTTACCTTTGAAATGAAAGCCGCCTGTGGTATAGATACCGCAGTGTTCCTTGGAGCCCGCCTCAACCTGCAGATCGGTCTGCACGTTCAGCGATGCTACTGAAATGGCATCCGACTCAATCCATTTTGCCCACACCGTGAGTTTTCCGGTGCCGGTAACGGTCAGATTATACTTACCGCTGATGCTGGTCAGTATCAGATCTTCGTCCATTACCAGGTTGGTGTCGCCTGTCAGCACCATGGCTTTGTCATCGATCTGACTAGCGTAGACCGTACCGCTTACCTCTTGTCTTGCAAAAGAGGGGAGCGAGGTCAGCGGAAGCATCACGCACAAAACGGTCACCATACACAGGACCATTAACGTGCTGCGAAGCAGGCGTTTGTTGTAGAATGTTTTCATTTTTTCATCTCCTTATCAGATGTTGTTAGTTTGTCGCATTCTTGTCTATGCAACAAAATCTCTGTACATATTATATCATATATCTACATCCAATGGGTAAAAATGGAGGGGTGTATGTAGGGTGTATCGGGGGCGTTTGAGGGGTGGGGAGCAGCATAATCATCATTTTCTCGTATGAAAACGAAAAAATCCTCCCATCGGCAGAAAACCGATGGGAGGTGTATTGCAATTGAATGATGGGGGAAAATAATTACCCGAAGCGCCAAATCAGTCTTGAAGCATTGCGAAGATTTCTTCTCTGCTGCTGACCCCCAGCACCTTGAACAGCGACGAGGTGTGCATTTTCACGGTGTTTTCCGAGAGGTGTAAATCGGCGGCGATTTCCTTGCGGCTCTTGCCGTCCAAGATTCCTTCCAACACGTCCATCTGGCGAGCGGTCAAGGTGGTGTTTTCGGGTAGACCGGCGAGAATCGTTTCCACACGGTTGGCGCGCTCTGCAGAATCCACAAAGATCACCGAAGACTTTACTTGAGGCTGAGCGGGGACGGCTGGAAGATCTGCGATACGAACATAGTCCTGCAGAAGGATATGTACGAAGAAAAAGACGAATTCGCTCATCAGATAGGAAATGGAAAGAAACTCAAAATTCAGCGGAATGAATTTCTCTACAATCCACATTCCGATATTTCCCAGCACTACCACCAGCATCAAGCCGGCCAGCTTCACAGCTCCGCCCGAGCGTTTACGAAAGGCACGAACGATCACAGAGAGCATTGCCACAAAGCATCCCAGAACGTAGATTAGATATAGGGGATGGAGAGGGCCGTATTCCTTCACCAACATAGACGCACCGTTTGCGTGTGATAACGTTACGCTGCGATAATACCAATCCAGATAGCCGGTGGTGCAAACCAATCCAAACATTGCAGCAGCAATGCAAATCAGTAGGATGCTTGCCCATTTGGGCCAAATTACGCCGCAAAGCTTGGATATGATCTTCAGCATACAGAGAAGGACTAACACCTGCCCCAAATATGCCAGTTTGTTAGAAAAGAGTGCAAATCGTACCGTTTGAGAAACAGATAGAAGCAGGTATCCTAAATTCGTTATAGAAACGCAAACGAAGAGTCCAAACAACCAATGTTCTCTGCGCGATTTTTCAACGTAAAACAAATATGAAGGCGGTAACAGTAACGACAGCGTGAAAACTGCTATATACGCAATTGTCAAGAGGACTCCTCCTTTCGATTATGATTATAAAATGGTGGGATAATAGTATATCACAAATCGAAAGGAAAATCAAGTCATTCATACAATAAAAATTGCATTTCCGTGTAGAGCTCCGTCGTCTGATTCACGTTGATTCTCTTCAATTCATGTCATTTACTGCACAGGCAGAATGATCTGCACACCGAAGAGATCGAACTCCTCGTAGTAGTCAATCATACCGTGGTATTTCGCCACGATCTCAGCGACGATCTTGGTGCCGTAGCCGTGGGCGTCGCCGTTTTGCTTGGTGGATTTCAGCGTGCGATTCTCTGCCAGCACAGACTTTGCCACCGTATTCTTGCAGATGATGATACGATTAGAGTTTTGCTTAGCGAAATGGAGCTCGATTCGCTTTTCCTCTGCGGATTGCGTGCCTTCAATGGCATTGTCCAGGATGTTTCCCATCAGGCACGCCAGATCACCGTCGGCAATATCGGATAGATCGCCCACCGAACCCGAGATCACCACCTGAGTGTTCTCCAGCGCACAGAGTTTAGAATTGATCAGATAATCGAGAATGCGGTTGTCAGACTTGATAAGATTGCCCATACGCTCTACGTTGGGCAGAAGGGTCGAAATGTATTCCCTGCACTCCTCGGTCTTGTCCTCGCTGAGATAGCCGCTAATAACGGTCAGGTGCTGTTTGATATCGTGCTGCACCTTGCGAACGTTCTCCCAAATAGCGTTGGCATCGTTGTAGCGGTTTTCCTCGAATCTCTTCTTTTCCTCAAAAAGTCGGGCTTCGTAACTGCCTTGACGCAGCTTTTGCAGATAGAGATAGAGTGCAAACAAGCAAAGATTGATAAGAATCAATGGAATGATAGCGGCGAGTTGTTCGCTTGAATCCATATCAGTCGCCCACGGATTCAAAAGGAATCGAACCTCCGAAGAAGCTACGGACGCAAGAATTGTTACCGAAAAAGCGATACTGAGCACGAAAAGTCCGATCAATATCCCCTTTTTCAGCAGATAAGGCATTTTTTTACCAAAGAAAATGCGGAGAAGGTTAAAAAGAATTGCCGAAATAATGATGCGCCAATAGAGATAATCAACCGTGCTCTCCCCTTTCCAGCCGCCAAAGATCGCAGTGAGAAAGGATTCGGCGTTTATCGGGCGAATGTCGGCTACGACAAAAACGGATAGCAGAACGCCCGTCACCGACAGTACGATCATAGCGGCGATCCCTATCCAAGCAAGACTCCGAAACCATCTGCGGTCAGAAATGTAGACGGCATAAAGCCATAATAGCACCCCCAACACACCCGGCACGAATAGATCAAGGATCGACCAACGCTGATAAATGAATGTGGCAAACACTATGGGAGGCAGAAGGATTAAATAGTGAGCATAACTATCCTGCAATTTTCGTCCTGCAAGGGTATTCAGCAGAGCGATGATCCAAATTCCGTCGAGCAGTGCACCGATCCAAAACAGATAATCATAAAGCGTGCTGTAACTAACGTGTGTTAGGAAATTCATCTTGCAAACCTCCGTCTGGTGAACTGCATATAGGCATCCCGGAAGGCGGCGACCTTGCGACGACTGATCTCCAGTGCGTTGCCGTTTTTCATTCGGACGATGCCTGTGTCATCGATGCGGTCGATCTGCTCTAAATTGACGATATATGCCGAATGGATTCGAAAAAAGTCGTATTTGGCGGTCATTTCTTCGGCAGCGGTCATAGTCCCCCGACAGCGATAATCGGTAGTGATGCTGTGGATGACAAAATAGTTTTTGTCTCCCTCAATGTAGAGGATGTCACGGAGGCGCAGAATGACCTCGCCCTCGGTGGTTTGGAAGGTCATAGTCTCGTCATCAAGAATGCACTTTTCGATGACCTTTTGGAAGGTGACGGTCAGTTCCTCCTCCAAATGGGATTTGCGAAGGAAGCGGAAAGGGCTGTATTCGAAGGAACTGTAGACGAAATTATCATACGCCGACACGAAGATGATAATCGTCTCAGGATAGCGATCCTTGAGGGTTTCCGCCAGCTTGAAGCCGCTGACCTCGGGCATATCGATGTCAAGGAACAGGATATGGATGGAGCGCACCGAGAGATAGTGGAGAACCTCGTCCGCCGAATGGAAGGGATGCTCTACCTGACAAACAATGCGATCGGGGAGACTATAGGCGCAGAGCTGACGTAGCTTGCCTGCAAGCAGCTTGTCAAACTGAGGATTGTCGTCGCAAACGGCGATGGTGAGCATAGCGGTACCTCCTTGATTGGATAGTTTCAGTATAGCATAATGCAGGAACACTGTCAATAGTCACACTTATTATACACCTCTCTTCCCTGTTTTGCGGATTTTGGGATAATCGGTTCTCTTTTGGGATGATCGGCACGCTTGCACCGATTATCCCCTATACGGGCTGATTATCCCAGTTTTCGTTTGATGGTGAGTTTTCTGCTATACTGGACTTACAAATGAAAGTGAGGTTTGGATGATGAAAAAGATACTTGCAATGATAATGATGCTCGCATTTGTGTTGTCTGCATTTGCGGCTTGCGGGAAAAGAGTGAATGAACACGGCCAATCCCCCATAAAAGGAAATCGCTATTTTCACGTTGCACAAAAGCTATGCGATGACGGAACGCTCTATAGTTTCCAGTACATCGAATACCTACCGGCACGTAGCGACTGCGACCAATATAGCTTCTCCTTATATAATCTGCGCTATTTGGAGCAGTTTGAAAAAGGCTTTCCCGATGCCTATTACCATGATCTGCAACTCATTACCGATCAGATTCTGAAGGAAAGATACTCTCCTGAAGAGATCCTTGCGCTGAATCCCGATGATTTCACTTTTGAGTACCTGGACAAGGAATTGGTATTTCAATTGATCCGTGAAGGGCTGACCGGCGATCCGGAGCCTACCATTACCGATCAAAACCATTGGGATCGGTATGATAGCGGATTTCTTACCGAAGTCCAACCCACGGGCGGTTATGAGTTGCAAATTGCCTATGTGTCTGAATCCTGCGGAGTAGATGCTTTCTATATTGACGTGCTTTATTATAGCGAGGATGGATCTTATACTCAGCTTTCCGATATGGTAGACGAAGGAACGGCGACAGACGAGCAGAAACAGGCGTTTGAGGAGTTTACCAAGATCATCGAAGATTGTCAGAAAAACGATAGTTATATCATCGACGAGGCTTATCAAGAGACGATGATTGGCGGGATCGACTTTGGTCGACTCTGCACCTTCCTTTACAATCTGCACTACTGTAATTGGGATACGATGGAAGAACACCATCCCACTACCACTCCCGATCGGCTCAACTGACAAAAAGGAGCAATTTCTATGATTTCCTGCAAACATATCACCAAGATTTTTGGAGAGCAGATCGTGCTGAATGATCTTTCCTACAAGTTCGCAAACAGCGGTTTCTATCTCCTCTACGGCGAGAGCGGAAGCGGTAAGACCACTTTTCTGAATATCCTTGCCGGCTTTCTTCCCTTTGAGGGAGGGTGCGTGGAATGGGGCGGTCGCACTTTTGAAGGTCAGATCGACCACGATGCGGTTGCCGACAGATTCGACTACATCACCCAAGACACGTTTTTCGTGGACTTTCTCACGGTGGCAGACAATCTGCGGTTGATTTGCGAGGATGATGCGAAAATATCCGCTCTGCTGACACGGTTCGGACTCGCCGACAAGGGGAAGCAGATGCCCGCAACCCTCTCGGGCGGAGAAAAGCAAAGACTCGCCATCATCCGCGCAATACTGAGCGGCAAACAAGTGCTCTTTTTGGACGAGCCCACCGCCGCACTGGACGAGGAGAACAAAACGGCGGTATTTCGGCTGCTCGCAGAGCTGTCGGGGGAGATGCTCATCCTCTGCTCCTCCCACGATGGGATGGCACGGAAATATGCCGATCATATGATCGAGTTCACCAAGGTGAAGGAAAAAGCGGCGGTTTCGGTTACTGCTTCCGAAAAAGTGATGCTGAAAGCAAAAAAGTCGATGAGCGCAGCACCGAAGAAAAACAACTTGACCCGTTATCTTGGCAAGTGGTTTCGATCCAAGCAGCGCAATCGGATGGCAGGCGTACTCTTTTTGCTCTTTTTGATACTTTCGTCGGTGCTCTGTCTGTTTGCCGACTTTCCACAAAGCAAGAAAGAAGCTACGCTGGAAAACATCTACAATCTTCACACAGTAAAACTATCGGTTCACAACCATCGATGGGAAGAGATTTCACCATCCGATGAAGGAATCCGCGAAGTAATGCTGGGATATACGCCGCCTTTGTCCCCACCCTTGAATGCGGAGGCCGATACTCCATCCAACGAAGAAGGCCTGATTCCCACTCCCGATTATGAGCTGTCGCTGGACGTGTTGCCCTATGATGCCGACCTCTTCCGCTTATCACATCGAATCGCTCACGGCAGTTATTTTACCGCCGTCAATCAAGTGATCCTCGCCCCCGAAATGGCTGAGGAACTGGCACCGGGAGATCCCGATAGTCTCATCGGTACGACCATCACCCGAAACGTCTACAAATTGGGAGACACCGAGTTTGAGATTGTGGGAATTTTCGATTTCTTTTCGGAGTATGAGAAGATTTATATGCAATCCTTGGGCATCAGCTATCAGGATGCCCAGCATTATAATCCCCGTGACGAGATCGACCGATTCTTTATTAGCTCCGCATTTACGGCTCAGTTTGAGGAGGATGAACAGTTTCACGATAAAGGACAGCGCAACTATTATCTGCTCTTCGACTCCTACAAGGATATGGCAAGTTATCTGAATACGTATGGCCAAACGCTGGAGGAGACCCATCACGTTGCCATTTACGATCTGCTGTACGTGGACGAACGCTTCGGGTTTGCACCGATTTGCTACACCCTTCTGCCCCTTGCGGTGTTTATGGTCTTTTTCTCTACTCTCTTCTACATTGCGCTGAAGAAGACCGAGTTTGCCTACAACAATCAATTTGTGGCAGTCTTCGAATACTCGGGCTATGGAAAGATGCAGGTCATCCGCCGATTCATTCTTCTGCACATTCTGGATTTGCTGAAATTCCTTGTCATCGCCGAAGGCGCGGCTTTTGTGATCTCGCTGGCGGTGAATTATAGCAATCACAAGGATGTATTCATCCCCTACGAGATCTTCACTTATAACCTTCCGCTGATCCTCGGATATAATCTGTTGGTTCTCCTCACTGCGTTGGTAGCGATGAACCTCCTCTTGGGTCGAGTGAAGGTTTCATCGTGGTACGAAAACTTCATCCGCACCCGTGATCTCATCTGAAGGAGCACAACTGAATATGAAAATAATACTCAAGAATATCCAAAAAAGCTTTGGTGCGCCCGTCATTAAAAATCTCTCCTACACCTTCGATTCGGGAAAACTCTACGTCATCAAAGGTGTCAGCGGGTGCGGTAAGACTACGCTGCTCAATTTGATCGGCGGTATTGACACCGACTATGAGGGCACTATCGCCGTGGAAAAGGATGGAAAAGCAGTGGACGAAGTTGCAGGCTACATCTTTCAAAGCAGCCTGCTGATATCGAAGATCACTGTAGAAGAAAACCTTCTGCTCATCCAAAACGCTCCCGACGAGATTCGGGAGCTGAGTGAAAGTCTGGGGATTGCCGATCTGCTCCCCAAGCTGCCAAGTCAGCTATCGGGCGGTGAGAGGCAGAGAGTGGCGATCCTGCGTGCACTGCTGCGGTCGCCCGGCATTCTCCTTGCCGACGAGCCGACGGCATCGTTGGACGATGAGAATTCCCAAAGGATTGCAGAGATCATCGCAGGGCTTAGAGCGTCGGGACGTGTGATCATCGTGGCAACTCACGAGCACTATTTCGATGCCTTTGCCGACGAGATCATAAACCTGCGCTATGGAGTCATCGATAGTGTGGAGAAAGTGCAATC
>JAFTMF010000190.1 GCA_017452565.1 Clostridia bacterium | reverse complement strand
CAGTGCGCCCCTACGGGTAGGTAAACAAACTCCCACAGCGGTTGCTGTGGGAGTTCTCGTCAATGATTCTGCTTGTAAATCTCCCCCGACAGTACCTTCTTCAGATACTGACCGGTGAAGGAGTGCTCACATTCGGCGAGCTCCTCGGGGGTGCCGGTGGCAAGGATGGTGCCGCCTCGGTCGCCGCCCTCGGGACCAAGGTCAATGATGTGGTCGGCGGTCTTGATCATATCCAGATTGTGCTCGATCACCAGCACGCTGTTGCCCGCATCGGTCAGCCGCGAGAGCACCTCGATGAGCTTCTGCACGTCGGCAGAGTGCAAACCGGTAGTAGGCTCGTCCAGAATATACATCGTCTTACCGGTGGAGCGTTTGGACAGCTCTGCCGCCAGCTTCACACGCTGTGCCTCACCGCCCGACAGAGTGGTGGAGGACTGACCGATCTTGATATAGCCCAGCCCTACGTCGTAGAGGGTTTTCAGCCGTCTGTGGAGCTTTGGCAGACTCTCGAAGAAGTACATTCCCTCCTCTACCGTCATATCCAGCACGTCGAAGATGGATTTGCCTTTATATTTCACTTCCAGCGTGTCACGATTGTAACGCTTGCCCTTGCAGGTGTCGCAGGTAACGTAAACGTCGGGCAAAAAGTGCATCTCGATCTTCTTCACGCCGTCGCCCTCGCAGGCCTCACAGCGGCCGCCCTTGATGTTGAAGGAGAAGCGGCCGGGGCCGTAGCCTCGCGCCTTGGCATCGGCGGTAGCGGCGAAGAGATCGCGGATATCGTTGAACAGACCGGTATAGGTGGCGGGATTGGAGCGGGGAGTGCGTCCGATGGGCGATTGGTCGATGGCGATGACCTTGTCCAGCTGGCGCACGCCCTCTACGCCGTCGCAGTCACCGGGGACGGTGTAAGCGCCGTTGAGATCTCTCGCCAGCGTGTTCAGAAGGATGGAATTCACCAGCGAGGATTTTCCGCTGCCCGACACGCCGGTAACGCAGACGAACATTCCCAGCGGGATCTTCACGTCGATGTTCTTCAGATTGTGTTCTCTTGCGCCCTTGATCTCCAAAAACATCCCGTTGCCGGGACGGCGCACGGCAGGAATGGCAATCCGCTCTCTGCCCGACAGGAAGGCGCCGGTGATGGAGTTCTCGTCTGCCATTACCTCTTGGGGCGTGCCTGCAGACACCACCTCACCGCCGTGGATGCCCGCACCGGGGCCGATGTCCACGATGTAGTCGGACTCTGCCATGGTTTCCTCGTCGTGTTCCACCACGATGACGGTGTTGCCCATATCGCGGAGCTTTTTCAGGGTGTTGATCAGCTTGCTGTTGTCCCGCTGATGCAGACCGATGGAGGGCTCGTCCAAGATATAGATGACTCCCATCAGCGCCGAGCCGATCTGAGTAGCCAGACGGATACGCTGTGCCTCACCGCCCGACAGAGTGGCGGATTTACGGGACAGAGTGAGATATTCCAATCCCACCGAGCAAAGGAAGGACAGTCTTGCCTTCACTTCCTTCACGATCTCACGGGCGATGACCCATTCGGTTTCGGTGAAGTGGAGATTTTCCACGAACTCCAGCGCCTCGGACACCGACATAGAGCAGAACTCGTGGATATTCTTGCCCCCGATTGTGACGGCAAGAACCGAGGGAGAGAGTCTTGCGCCCCTGCAGTCGGGGCAGATGACCTCTTCCATAAATTCATCGTAGTATTCGTTTCCTCCCCACTGCTTACGCCGCTGCTCGATCATAGGAATCAGACCGTCGAAGGAAAGGGTCTGATGGGACATCCGCTTTTCAAACACACGGGTAACCGAGTACATATGATCCTCGTCACCGTAGAAGAGCACCTTCAGCGCCTCTTTGGAGTATTTGCGGATGGGGGTATCCAGCGTGAAGCCGTAATTCTTGCCCACCGCCTCGAAGAGCGGGCCGTTCCAAGTGCCGTCGTCCAGCGACTTGAAGCCGTTGACTCTCACCGCCCCTTGGCGCAGGGAGAGATTCTGATCGGGGATAATCTTGGCGGGCGACAGACGGGGCTGTTCGCCCAGACCCGAGCAGGCAGGGCAAGCGCCCAGCGGATTATTAAAGGAGAACATCCGAGGCTCCAGCTCGCCGAAGGAGATATTATGCTCCTCGCAGGCGAAGTTCAGGGAGAAGGTCATCTCCTCCTCCACGTTGTTGCCGCTCTCGTCCCGCTTCATGATTACGGCGGTGAGGTTGCCGTCGCTCTGCTTCAGCGCACTTTCCACCGAATCGGCAAGACGGGGACGGACGCCTTCACGGATCACCAAGCGGTCCACCACGATCTCCACGGTGTGGCGGAGGTTTTTATCCAGCACGATGTCATCGGTGAGATCGTAGATGCTGCCGTCCACTCGTACACGGACGAAGCCGCTGCGCTTTGCCTCGTCCAGCACCTTGATATGCGTACCCTTTTTGGCACGCACCACGGGAGAGAGGATCATAAAGCGAGTGCCCTCGGGGAGGGAGAGGATCTGCTCAATGATATTATCCACTGTCTGACGGCGGATTTCTTTTCCGCAGACGGGACAGTGGGGCACGCCCACTCGGGCATAGAGCAGACGGAGATAATCGTAGATCTCGGTGACCGTACCTACCGTGGAACGGGGGTTCTTGGAGGTAGTTTTCTGGTCGATGGAGATGGCGGGAGACAGCCCCTCGATGAAGTCCACGTCGGGCTTATCCAGTTGCCCTAAGAACATACGGGCGTAGGAGGACAGAGACTCCACGAAGCGACGGTGTCCCTCTGCGTAAAGGGTATCGAAGGCAAGGGAGGATTTACCGCTTCCCGAAAGTCCTGTGAACACCACCAGCTTGTCACGGGGAATCTCCAGATTGATATTTTTCAGATTGTTGGCGCGAGCGCCTTTGATGATGATTTTTTTATTGGACATAGTTTGTTGGAGAGGCTTTCTGATCGCTCCTCCCAACCTCCTGAGAGAATTCTATATGCACGCCCTGCCGTCGCCCACCGCGAAGCGGCCGAGCGATCCGCAGGATCGGGATTGGTGTGTGTCTTGTATTGTCTTGTATTGTATTGTTTTATTTTGTATTGTCTTGTTTTGTTGTCGGTAGTACCCTTGGTAGTACCCTCGGCAGTACCCTCGGTAGTACCCTTGGTAGTACCCTTGGTAGTACCCTCGGTAGTACCCTCGGTAGTACCCTCGGCAGTACCCTTGGTAGTACCCTCGGCAGTACCCTCGGTAGCACCCTCGGTAGCACCCTCGGTAGCACCCTTGGTAGCACCCTTGGTAGTACCCTCGGTAGCACCCTTGAACGGAGCGAGTCGATTACAGCTTGCTCTGCACCCACGCTTCCACGGCGCTTGCCACCTCACTGACGCTCTTGTCGGTGATGTCCAGCGTCTCGAAGCGCAGATCGCCCAGCTGATCGTGGGTTTGGAAGTAGCGGTTGTAGTCTGCCGAGCTTTGGAGCCAGCCTTCGTCGGTGATCCCTCTCCCCTCGGTCATCCGACGGCGAAGGGCGCTCTCCTCGCAGGTAAGGGCGAGACAATAGATCTCCGAGAAAAAGCGGCAATTGTAAGTGCGGTGGATCTTATCCAGACTGCCCGCCATCGTCCACAGCACCGGCTTGCCGCACTGCATCAGATTGCGGGAAAGGCTGAGGACTTGCTCCACCTGACGCAGATAGTCCTCGTCGGATTCGTGGGGCATTAGATTATAGAACAGATCGGCATCCAGCACGATGAGATCGGTCTGCCGCTGCAAAAGCTCCTGTGCCGTGGTGGTCTTGCCCACGCCGCTGCATCCCGAGAGGATGAAGAGCGGAAGCCGCCGATAGTGCCAGCGATGCCCACATCGGGGGCAGGCAATCTCGGTTTCGGTGACGGTTTTATCCCAGTGGTAATTGCCGCATTGGGGGCAGATGCCGATCATAATTGTCTCCTTGTGGAATGAAAATACACGTCGTAGGGGAGGGGCTTGCTCCTCCCGTTCGTCTATGATTGATTGAAGGGTGGGAGGCGAAACGCCTCCCTACAGGATATCCTGTAAACCCATTCTATTTCCGCCCGACGAGGATTCGTCGGGCTTTTCAAAAAGTTCTTGAAGTCCAGAAACTTCTTTCAAGAAGTTTCTGGTGGGGTTTGGGGCAACGCCCCAAGAACTCACTTCCCCTGCAATGCGCGGATGCGGTCGCGCAGCTCGGCGGCGGTTTCGAAGTCCAGACGGGCGGCGGCATCCCGCATCTGCTTTTCCAGCTCGGGGATGGATTCGGGGACGGGCGCATTCTTGGGCGGTCTGCCGGGCTTGCCCTTCCCTTTCTTTTTGCCGCCCACACTATCACTCTCTTCCTTGCTGCCAAGGTCAATCAGCTCACGGACGGGTTTGATGATAGTCTGCGGTACGATGCCGTTGGCCTCGTTGTAGGCCTCCTGAATGGCACGGCGGCGATCGGTCTCGCGGATGGCCTTCTGCATCGCCTCGGTCATTTCGTCGGCGTACATAATCACCTTGCCGTCGGCGTTACGGGCAGCACGGCCGATGGTCTGAATCAGCGCAGTCTCGCCTCTGAGGAAGCCCGATTTGTCGGCGTCCAAAATCGCTACCAGCGATACCTCGGGGATGTCCAGACCCTCACGGAGGAGGTTGACACCCACCAGCACGTCAAAGACGCCCAGTCGCAGGTCACGGATGATCTCGGTGCGCTCCATCGTCTCTACGTTATGATGAATATACTTCACCTTAATCAGGTTCATTTCCAGATATTCGGTGAGATCTTCGGCCATTTTCTTGGTGAGGGTGGTAACCAGCACCCTCTCTCCCTTTTCCGCACGGATGCGGATCTCGCCGATGAGATCGTCGATCTGCCCCTCGATGGGACGGATCTCGATTTTGGGATCGACGAGTCCCGTGGGACGGATGAGCTGTTCGGCGATCTGTCCGCTCCGCTCGGTCTCGTACTTGCCGGGAGTTGCGGACACGTAGATCACCTGATTGATCTTTTTCTCAAATTCGTTGAAATACAGCGGACGGTTGTCAAAGGCCGAGGGCAGACGGAAACCGTATTCCACCAGCGATTTCTTGCGTGCGCTATCGCCGCCGCTCATTCCTTGAACCTGCGGCAGCGTGACGTGGCTTTCGTCGATGAACATCAGAAAATCGTCGGGGAAATAGTCCAGCAGCGTGTAAGGGGTACTGCCTGCCGGTCTGCCCGAGAAGATGCGAGAGTAGTTCTCTACCCCCGAGCAGAAGCCCACCTCACGGAGCATTTCCAGATCGTACTTGGTGCGCTCCTCGATGCGCTGGGCTTCGATATATTTGTTTTGGGATTTGAACCACGCAACCCGTTCCTCCATCTCCCGATAGATCTCCTCAAATGCCGCTTCCCGCTTATCCTCGGAGATGGCGTAGTGAGTGGCGGGGAAAATGCAGGCGTAGGAGATACTGCGCAGGACTTCGCCGGTGACCACGTGCACCTCGGTGATCCGCTCGATCTCGTCGCCCCAAAACTCTACGCGGATGGCTTTTTTATCCTGAGAGGCGGGGAGCACCTCTACCACGTCGCCACGGACGCGGAAGCGGTCACGGGCAAAGGAGAGATCGTTGCGGGTGTAGTTCATAGCGATGAGACGGGCGATCATCTCCTCACGGGACATTTCTGCCCCCACACGGAGTGCCAGCACCTGCTCCTCGTAGGCGTTTGGATCGCCCAGCGAGTAGATACAGGACACGCTGGCCACGATGATCACGTCCCGCCGCTCAAACAGCGAAGAGGTGGCCGAGTGGCGTAGGCGGTCGATCTCGTCGTTCACCGCCGAGTCTTTTTCGATATATAGATCCTTGCCCGGGATGTATGCCTCGGGCTGATAGTAGTCGTAGTAGGACACGAAATACTCTACGGCGTTGTTGGGGAAAAACTCCCGAAATTCGCCGCAAAGCTGAGCGGCAAGGGTTTTGTTGTGGGCCAGCACCAGCGTGGGCTTGTTCACACGGGCGATGATGTTGGCCATAGTGAAGGTCTTGCCCGATCCGGTGACACCCAGCAGAGTCTGCTCGGAAATGCCTGCCTCCACGCCCGCAACGAGACGGTCGATGGCTTCGGGCTGGTCGCCTGTGGGCTTGTAAGCGCTATTTAATTGGAATGTGCCCTTGAGAGCGTTATTTCCAAAAATTCCCATACCTGCTCCTTTCGATGGGGTTCTGTTGATGCGTTGGGTGAATCGTGAGCGCAATGCGCTCCCCTACGGGTGGGCAATCCGCACAATCCCCGTAGGGGCGCACTGTGTGCGCCCGTCTGTGCGATCTTCACCAAGGTGTGGTCGGTGCGAATTGTTCGTTGCCGCCTATGGCGGCGCGGACGGTCGAGGACGCCCGTCCCTACAAGGTAATTTCGGCTTTGTACGCACCACCGCGTAGGGACAGGCCTCCGGACTGTCCGTCTCAAACGATCTTCACCAAGGGGCGGTCGGTGCGATACGTTCGAAGCGGAACGCCGAGGACGTCGGTCCCTACGGGTGCGGTGGTTGGCGTTTCCGTAGTACATCGGGGGAGCGGTCCGCACAATCCCCGTAGGGGCGCACTGTGTGCGCCCGTCTGTGCGAT
>JAFTMF010000189.1 GCA_017452565.1 Clostridia bacterium | reverse complement strand
GGCGATTGCTACTCCTCTATTGCCGGCGAAAAGGTAGAGGATATCTACTTCAAGGTGGGCGCAGACCTCACCGCGCTGGTTAAAGCCGAGGCAGAGCGTCTGCGGGAAGCAGGAGCGGACAACATCGTCTACTCCCTTCACGACGGCTACGGCTCTTCCTCCTCCGGCGAGACCTTCGCATCCGACAACAAGATTGCCTCCTACTACAATCCCATCCTCTCCGATGGAACGGTGGATCTGGTGTTTGAGGGGCACTCTCATCAGCGCTACGTGATGGTGGACTCCTACGGCGTGCATCACCTTCAGGGCGGCGGCGACAACAAGGGCATCTCCCATACCGAAGTTTCCATCAACTTCGCAGGCGGCACCTCCCGTGTCCGCACGGCTGAGTACGTTTCCAGCGATATTTACGACGATTACGACAGCGATCCCCTTGTGTCCGTACTGCTGGAGAAATACAAGGCGCAGGTGGAAATGGGCAATCGCGTAGTGGGCAACAATCCCTCCTACCGCTCGTCGAGTGCCATCAAGCAGCTGGTAGCCGATCTCTACTACGAGGCAGGCGTGGAGTATTGGGGCGATAAATACGATATTGCCGTGGGCGGCGGCTTTATCTCGGTGCGCAGTCCCTACAATCTGGGCAAAGGAGAGGTCACCTACGGCACTCTGCAAATGCTCCTTCCCTTCGACAACCGATTGGTACTTTGCTCCATCAAGGGATCGGACCTGCAGAAGCGGTTTATCAACACCTCCAACGATAACTATTACGTCCACTGTGACAAGAGTATCACAAACAGCCTGGATCCGAGTGGCACCTACTATATCGTCACCGACACCTACTGCTCGGGCTACGCTCCCAACCGCCTGACCGTGGTTGCCGAGTACACCGAGGGCGTGTATGCAAGAGACCTTGTTGCCGATTGGCTGGCAAAGCAGTAAACTAAAAAAGCAGATGCGAGGCATCTGCTTTTTTGGTTTTCATTGGGAAAATGCGCCGTCACTTGTGAAATGTAATGAAAAAATTTTCAAAAAACTTTTCTTTTCTCTTGACAGCCAATACTATGCGTTGTATAATATTATACACAAGGAGGTATTTCTATGGATATTCAAATGAAACGAGGACTACTGGATATCTGTGTCCTTGCTGCCATTAAGGATGCGGATTCCTACGGCTATCAGATCATCAAAGACATAAAGCCTCACGTAGAGATCTCCGAATCTACGCTCTACCCCATCCTGCGCCGGTTGGAGAGCGCCGAACAGCTCACCGTCTATTCTGCGGAATATAACGGCAGACTGCGCAAATACTACCGCATCACCGCCGCAGGACTGGCACGGCTGGAGGAATTCAAAAACGAGTGGAAGGAAATCCTCTCCATCTATCAATTCGTAACCAAGGAGGGTAACGACAATGAAAAAGTATGAGTTTCTGGCACAGCTGCAGAAAGGATTGAATATTCTGCCTGCAGCAGATCAACGGAAAACATTGGACTATTACGCCGAGATGATCGACGAACACATTGAAGACGGACTCACCGAGGAAGAAGCCGTTGACGCCATCGGCACCCCCGAAGAGATCGCCGCGCAGATCATAGGCGACACGCCCATTGAAACCGCCAATCCCATTCCCCCTGCCAAACCTCGCAAAAAGTGGTCTGCTTGGGAGATCGTACTGCTGATCGTCGGCTCTCCCATTTGGGCATCTCTCCTTGCAGCCGTCATAGCGGTAGCACTTGCACTCTATATCTCCGTGTGGGCAATTGTCCTCTCCCTGTGGGCGGCTAATCTGTCTATCGGTGCAGTTGCTGTCTTTGCACTCCTCACCTCCCCCATTTACGGAGTTCAAAGCACAGTATGGACCGGGATTGCACTGCTGGGTGCCGGATTGTTCTTGGCAGGGGTATGCATCTTTCTGTTCTTCGGCTGCTTACAATCCGCCAAAGGGCTATGTTATCTGACCAAACTCCTCTTTCGAGGCGTTCGTAACCGCATCACCAAGAAGGGAGCGTAACCGAATATGAAACAATCAACCAAAATTGCTGTTCTCATCGCCGCTCTCTGCTGTTTTATGGGGCTGGCGCTTATAACGATCAGCTTGTATATGATCGAGTTCGATTTCACCAAATTGTCCACGCAAACATACGTGGAACGTGAATATACTCTCACAGACCCCTTCTCTGTCATCCAAATCGATGCAGTGACCTCCGATGTTCGCTTCCTGCCCTCAGAGAACGACAACTGCAGAGTAGTCTGCACCGAGCAGGAGAAGATGACTCACCGCGTAACGGCAAAGGACAACACGCTGACCATTCGCATCGACGATCAGCGAAGCTGGTACGATCATCTGGGCATCTTTATCGGACAAAGCAGTTCGGTGACCATCTACCTGCCGCAACTGCAATACGATCAGCTGGAAGTCCGGACCGACACGGGCGATCTGCAAATTCCGGCAGACTTTTCTTTCAAAATCACCCAAATCCATACCGACACGGGGGATATCAAGTGGGCTGCATCGGGAGACAGCGTGGTCGTCGACACGGATACCGGCAACGTCACATTGGAGGGCGGACAGATACAATATCTGCAGATCGAGACCCAGACGGGAAACATCCGCATTGGCAGAACCGCTTTTGCAATCGAAACTGATCTGCACACCGACACCGGAGATATTCATCTGGAGGAAGTAACGACCCACGCTTTGCAAATCGTTACCCATACCGGCGACGTTTCTCTGGAAAACACAGTAGCCGACGGTCTTCTGGCGATCAAAACCAACACCGGCGACGTTAAGTTCAATCGATTTGATGCAGCTACCCTGGCCATTGAAACCAGCACGGGAG
>JAFTMF010000188.1 GCA_017452565.1 Clostridia bacterium | reverse complement strand
GAAAAAAGCGGTGGTGGAACGGCTGAAATCGGTCTACCGAATGGGATGGTTTGAAGAGAGCAGTACCCTCTATCAGATTGAAGTCTTCATCTTCAAGGATATCGCCACTCTGATGATCGACACCAGCGGAACCCCCCTCCATAAGCGCGGCTACCGTACCGAGGCAAACGGCGCACCGCTGAGAGAAACCCTCGCCGCCGCACTTGCTTCCATTGCCCGTCCCCGCGAAGACGTGCTCTTCTGGGATCCTATGTGCGGAAGCGGCACCATCGCCATCGAGGCGGCACTGCAGATGGCCAACATCGCGCCCGGACTCCACCGTCCCTTCGCTGCGGAGAAGTTCCCGCAGATCAAGCCCTCCGTATGGCGGGAGGCACGGGCAGAGGCGGAAGCCGCCATTCGCACTGACTGTGCGTTTGAAGCCTACGCATCGGACATCGATCCCGCAGCAGTGGAGCTTACCAAGGACAACTGCCGCCGTGCAGGAGTCACTAAGTGGGTGAAAGCCTTCCAGCGAGATGCCCGGGAGATCAAAACCGGCGGCCGACGGGGAACGGTTGTCTGCAATCCCCCCTACGGCGAGCGTCTGATGACTATGCAGGAAGCGGAAACTCTCTACCGTGAGATGGGTAAGCATTTTGCCACGCTGGATTCGTGGCAGATCTACGTCCTTACCTCTCACGAGGGCTTCGAGCGCCTCTACGGCAGACGCGCCGACAAGGTGCGCAAGCTCTACAATGGTATGATCCCCTGTAGCTACTACCAATTCTTCAAGCCCAAGGAGGATCGCCAGATCGTCCGTCCCCGTTCCTGCAATTATCAGGGCGAGCGGAGAGGTGGCGAGAAGCCTCCTTTTGAGAAGAAGAATCGGTATATGAAATAAAAGGAAAACGGATAAACAACTCGGTTGCTTATCCGTTTTTGATTAGTATCCCCACGAACGATATTGCCAGATACCATTGATTTTTTCGATAACGAGGGTAGCGCCGGCATATTCGTGATTGGGAATCCAAGCCTTTTCAGCATCATCGGGCACCCAAAACGAGATTTGGAAGGACATTACCGTGAGGTTGTTCTCGTCCATTTCTCGGATATATGCATCTACTTCTTCATCCGTAACCACTTCGGTCGATGAGATTTCCTCTATAGTCAAATCTTTCGTCTTTTCTTTATATAACTGATCATAAACTTCCCATTTATACCAATGTTCGTCGTATTCGATCTCGGTCAGTTGCAGATCGTAGAATCCCATTTCAAGGTACCAAAGCCGAATAGCAACATCCATCAAATAATCGATCTCGCTCTTCGAAAAATACTCTGACTCACCGTAGGTGCGGTGGGGAGGCGTGACGGGATCGATCATATAGCCGAACGCGAAAACAATGGCACAGACCACCGCCACAATTGCCGCAATGCGAGAGGTGTACTTGTACCGCAAGATATTTTGGATCCGCTCTTTTACGCTGATCTCGCCAAACGCAAGCTGACAGAAAGAGATATTTCGCTTTGCGGTGCTGAATTTCAGCAAAGCCGAAGAGTAGGGCTTTTTCCAAGATTCGCCCCATTTCCAAAGCACACGGGCATCGCAGGCAAGCTCGATATCCTTGCAGAAAAGACTATAGCCAAACCAGATCACGGGATTGAACCAGTAAACTGTCAACAGCAAGAAGCCCAGCGGCTTCCAGTAGTGATCGTACCGTTCAATGTGGACTTTTTCGTGCTCTACCACGTATTCGTAGTCCGTCTCTTCGATAAACGACGGCAAATAGATATTGGGTTGGAAAATTCCCAATATAAATGGCGTAGAAATGTGATCGCACAGATAAACATTGTCCCGCACGTATACTCGCTCAGTGACACGTTTGCGAAAACGAATGTAGCTGACCATTGCGTAGATCAGTAGCGCGGCGACACCCACTACCCACAGGATCGATAGTAGTAACGGCATGTCGGTAAAGTAATCGGTACCGGCGGCAGGTGCCGATTCCAAATACGTTGTCCGTGGCGGTTCCGCTTGCACATACCGCTCAATCAGGTCGGGGACAGTTCGCCGGTGGGGAAGCAGGCTCGTTACCCCCTCAATCGAGAACGGAAGGGCCAATCGGATCCCCACGAATGCCCACAGCACGCACAACAGCCGTTTAGGGGCGCGCTTCCAAATGAATCGCAGGAGCGCAATGAGCAAGATCAAGCAGCTGATGCTAATGCTTCGATTGAGAAGAAACAGAAAGACGGCTTCCATCATTCCTTCTCCTCATATTCGTCAATCATACGGCGCAGCTCGGCGATTTCCTTTGCCGACAGCGATTTGCGAGTAGTAAACGCTGCGAAAAACGCAGGCAGGGATCCTTCAAAGGTCTCGTCCACGAATTTTTCGCTTTGCAGTGCATAAAACTCCCTACGGGAAAGCAGGGAGGTCACCGTTCCCTTGACGTTTTGAAAGATTCCCTTATCACAAAGCCGTTTCAGAACGGTGTAGGAAGTTGTTTTCTTCCATCCCAGCAGCTCCTCGCTCCGACGGGCGAGCTCGGCTGAGGCGATCGGCTCGTTCTCCCAAATAATATCGGCAAATTTGGCTTCAATTACACCTAATTGCAGTTCACTCATAGTAATTCTCCCTTTTCATTCTACATCGTGTAGTACAACTATATTCTACAATATGTAGAATGATTTGTCAAGAGAAAAGTAATGAATATTCTGTAAATTCCGCAAAGAAAAGGGACGGCAAAATGCCGTCCCTTTTTAGTTTTGGGTTTTTGCTTACTTCACAGCCACAGCAGTGAGGGAAACGTTACCGCCGTTGGAGTTCATAGCGGTGAAGGTGATGGTGATGGAATCGCCATCGTAGTTGGATACGTCCAGAGATACCAGAGCCATCTGTGCATCGCCGCCTGCGGAGATGATGACGGAGGATTCCAAAGGAATACCGTCCGCATTGTAAATGCTCATCTGGTTCTTGGCATTCCAAGCACCAACCAGGATCTGGATGGTCTTCACGCCTGCAGTCTGTACGGTGATGGTCTGACCGCCGCCGTTGAGCCCGTGGCGAGTAGTAGCGGATGCAGCGCCTGCACCGTCGCTCCAGGTAACCTCAGCCTTGTTATCCCAGTGGGTCTGAGTAGACTGGAAGGTGGTGTTGATGATATCCGGAGCGTTTGCCTTGTGATCGTGCTGGCTGCCGCCGCCCTGATTCAGCTGACCGTAGTATTCCCAGAAGATAGTACCGTTGGCAGTCAGATCGAACTTGGTGGTGTAGGGAGTGGTAACGGTAGAGATCTTGGTATCGGGGGTAGGCTCTTGGGGCTCTACGTCTACAACGGTTCCGTCAGATGCGGATACTGCGGAGAAGGTGATGTTGTCGCCGGACAGGAGAGAGTAGGTGATATAGATCTCGCTCTCAACCTCAGCGGTCACATCGATCACGATCTTGCGGTAGAAGTTGGTGTTCAGATCGCCGAAGGTATAGGTCTTTACGTTGCCTGCGCGGTCACGGATGGTGAACTTCGCAACAGACTTGAAGCCGCCAACGTAAACCTCGTAATGAGTCTTGTCGGGACCAACCTTCAGAGCAACGTTGAAGGAATGCTCTGCAACGATACCGTTGGTGGAGCTGCCAACCTTGAGGATGTCGCCATCCTGCCAAGCGATGGAGTAGTTATCGGTGAAGCCGAAGGTGGAACCGGTGGTAGTCAGAGAACCGATGAGATGCTTTTCAACAGCTTTGCGGATAACGGTCTTCTGCTCGATGGCACCGAAGAGCGCCCAGTCCTTGTTACCCACAGCGGTCAAGTTCAGTTTCACGTCATCCTTCTTCAGAGTCTCTACGGAAGAAGTGAGGGAAGCCTTGGTGTCGTCGTATGCTTCGTTTACGCCGTCCTTGCAGGTGTTGGCGAAGGTGAAGGCAAGAGTGGACTTGTCGGTGACAGCAGCCTTGAAGGAAACTTCGTAAACTACGTTGTCACGAGCACCGCCGATGATAGCCAGAGGATCAGCATCGGGTTTCTTTTCGATCTTGGTAAACTCAACCTTCTTGCCGTTGAGGGTCATACCGGTGAGAGCGCCCCAATCGTCACGTCCGTGTACACGGATGGTCCAGTTGCGTTCGTTAAATGCACGGTCGCCGGTGAAGTCGCCGGTAGCGGGGTTGATAACCAGCTCGACGGTCTTATCCTTGCCGGAGAGATTGATCTCGGTAGCGCGGAACTTGCCGTCCTTGTAAGCAACGGTTCTGGTGTCATCCTCGTAGAGGGTAACGGTGTTATCATAGCTGATGCTGGGGTAAACTTCCAGCGTCATATGGCTCCAGTCCTTTTCATCTACGTTCTTCATATTGTCGGCCAGAGTAAGAACCGAGCCCATACGAACGAAGATAGGAGAGGTTTCCAGCTTGTGGGTTACAGTAATGGTAGCGGGACCGTCATAGGTCTTACCGGTCCAAACGTCCATCCATTCGCCATCGGGCAGGAATACGTCACGGGAAACGCCTCTGCCGGACAGCATAGACAGGTAAATGTGTGCGCCATAACCGGAATCGAAGTATTCGATCTTGATGGAGTGAGTAGAGCCGGCTGCCAGAGGTTCGGAGGACAGATACTGGTCGTATACAGTCCAGCCGTCGATTGCAAGCTTATCGTCGATCCAGACGCGGACGCCGTCATCGGCAAATACACGAACTGCCAGTTCTTCCTTACCTACGGTAAGGGTACCGGTCCAGCGAACCGAGAAGTTATCGGAAACGGTCAGGCCTGCGGGAGCGCCGTCACCCCAGTCGAAGTATACCTTTTCGTCCTGCTTGGTAACGGTGGGAGTACCGGAGAGATCACGGTTGCTGTAGTATTCAGCCTTCAGACCGGGCTTGCCGTCTGCTTCCAGCGTGAAGTCATCGGAGGACGCATAGCTCTCGTGCAGAGGTGCAACCAGCAGCGTATCGCCCAAGAGGTACTGATAGTTGTTAGCCGACTCAGCATACTGAGGATACTGGATATCCAGTCGGCGCAGCAGCGGCAGACCCGATTCGTAGTTCTCGTGCGCCAGCGTGTAGTAGAGAGGCAGCAGACGGTAACGCATATCCACGTACTGGTGGGTTACAGCCTCTGCAGTCTCGCCGTAGAGCCAAGGCATACGGGAGAAGGGACGGGTACAGTGTACACGCAGGATGGGAGACAGCGCACCGAACTGCATCCAGCGCACGTACATATCGTCGGAAACCTCGGTACGGTGACCGCCGATGTCGGCACTGACGTAAGGCAGACCCATCTCCGCACCGCCGAAGACGGCGTTGAAGATTTCGTATTCAAGGTCGACCGATTCACAGTTAATGTCACCGGTCCACTGAATGGAGTAGCGGTGAGCGGACAGCTCGGGAGCGTAGTCCAAAATACCGTTGAGAATACCGTCAACGTTAGCCATAATCAGCGCACGGCGAGCGTATTCGTCAATATCGGTAATGCTTTCGTAGTATTCCTCGGTGATCCACTGGAATGCGTACATACCGGAAGCGTAGATGGAGATATCGTTGTGAATGGGATTCAGAGCGGTGTGCCAGTTACGGTCGTACCACCAGATATCCAGACCCAGAGAGAGGATCAGCTTCAGATTCTTGTTACGGTATTCGATTTCCTCTTCATCCAGCAGATTGTCGGTGCGATCTACGGGTTCGGGATGGTCGTTGAACATAATGTCAACGCCCATAGCGTGTGCCTTTTCAAGGAACTTCGCCATATCGGGGAAGAGATCGGTGTTGATATCGTAGCCGATACCGCTATCGCTGGTCTGACGCCAGTCGGTGTCGATAACCAGCACGTCGATGGAGTAGCCGCGATCCAGATAGTCCTGAATCTGCTTCAGAGCGGTTCTTTCGTTGTAAGCGTACCAACGGGAGTCCCAGTAACCCAGCATCTTCAGGGTTACCATTTCGGAGGAACCGGTCAGCTCAACGAAGTCGGAGGTGAAGTTCTCGTAATCACCCTGAGGCAGGAACACGAACAGGTCGGTAGCGTCGTTGGACATATCCCAGCCGTTGTTGCGCTTGTAATCTTCTACAACCGAGTAGCCGTCCTCGGAGGGGATTACACGAGGCGCGTCGGTGAAGAACCAGCTGTTCAGTTCATCGGAGGGGGAGGGGAGGTAAACGTTGCTGGTGGTGTTGGATTCAAAACGCCACAGCTCGGTGCCTTTGGCATCGGTAATATAACTGCCTACGGGAGTCTTGGCATCCACGGGGACATA
Organism: Clostridia bacterium; assembly: GCA_017452565.1. Classification (GTDB taxonomy): domain Bacteria; phylum Bacillota; class Clostridia; order Oscillospirales; family CAG-272; genus CAKSQF01. The sequence goes on along the minus strand of JAFTMF010000188.1, from coordinate 18,192 downwards.
GACTTTGTAAGCGGAGGTAGTGATCACGTTGTAACCGTTTTCGGTAGCGGAGGTATAGGAAACTTCATCCCAGCCGCGGCGCTTCTGAACGGTATAGGAAGGACGGTCCTCAAATCCTTTGGAGCCCTTTACCTCAATACGAACCATACGGTCGCTGAGCAGCTGCACGCGGAGCTTACCCAGTTCGATAGAGGTAGGCAGAGGACCCTCGTTTACAGGCTTGTCGTCTGTTTTCGGAGGATTCTCGGGGTCGGGAGCGGTGGTCGTGGTGGTCGTCGGATCAGGGGGCGTGCTTTGATCCGGTTTGTCGTTTTTGTTACATCCCACGGCGAGAATGCAGGGGATGAGCATCAACAACCAAAGAAACTTTTTCATACTTGCGTACTCCTTTCAGGCAAATGCCAAGTCGCTGCTATCGAATCCTATAGCCAGCTAATTTACCAATATTATATCATAGTATTTACAGATTGTAAAGATATTCTTTTGCTTTTTCCTTGACTTCGTTTGCTATTTTTGAATGAAATGTGTAAAAAATGCACAAAAATCATTGCTAAGATTGTTCAATTTGTAAAAAACAAATTCGAACGCACCGAGGACGATTTGGGGGTAAAAATAACAAACCCCTTGCAGCGCTCCGTAGATAGGAGTGCCGTAAGGGGAAAGGGTTATTGATTTTGCTTATACATTCGATATTTTTCTGCAACCGCCTTCATATCGGTGAGCATTTGTTCTTTGTAAGTAGGATTGCCTCTCAGCAGCAGGGAGGGATGATAGACCGCAGTCATCTCAAATGCACCCTTTTGCACCCAGATGCCGTGCTCCTTAGTGATCTTGTAATCGGGCTTGATCAGCCGCATAGCCGAGATGCGCCCCAGACAAACGATCATCTTAGGGCGAATCAGCTTCACCTGCTGACGAAGATAGTCCATACATTGATCCTGCTCGCCTTCCTCAGGATCACGGTTCTTTGGGGGACGGCATTTGAGGATATTAGTGATGTAAACATCCTCTCGGGGGATCTCCACGTACTCCAGATACTTATCCAGCAGCTTTCCGGCCCGACCTACGAAGGGAGTACCCGAAAGATCCTCGCTCTCGCCGGGGGCTTCGCCCACGAACATCAGAACGGCATTGGGATTTCCGGTGCCGAACACCAAATTGGTACGGGTAGCGCCCAGCGGACATTTTTGACAGCTGCCGCAGGCGGTTTTCAGTTCATCCAAAGTCATAGCAATATCCTTTCCGGTGGTCGGTGACGGCTTGGTCAGCGAACCAGTATTCCCAGTTGTTCCACGGCGTGATGCTCGCACAGACAGCTTCCGTGCTCGGCAAGGTGGGAGAGGGAGAGATCCTTCACCGTCTCGCCAAACTCGGCAATAATGCCCGATGCGCTGAGCGCGGGCTCATCCTTGGTTTTCCCACCCCGATTGCCGTCCAAATACAAATAGTAGCGATCGTCCGCTTGCCAAGCGGAGCTGTCGGCATTGTAACCGCAGGCGGACAGCGCTAAGCAAGCCGCCAGCAGATCGGAGAGCCGTCGGAACTCGCCCATTGCTCGCCCGAACAGACGGGGCAGAGCAGGACAAACGGTCAGCGCCGACTCCACTTCCTCTTTGTCGGAGTCTGAGGGATAGGCGGCAAACTCGGCATCGGTAGAGAGGGATTGCTCACGCTCCTCGCCGATGATATACATTTCGCATCCGCCGGTTCGGCAGGCATAGACCTGCACCGATACGCGGGTAGCGGCGGCATCGAAGCCGGTGGCGTGCTTGGCATCGTCCAGAATCGCCCAGAACGCCCGTCTGGTCTCGGTACTGGAATAGCTGAGGGTAGACAGATCCATTCCGTAGAAGAGCAGTTCTTCCGCCGTCATGGTGATTTTCAGTTTATGGTCACCGATTCGTAAATAATCCATATATGTACACTCGCTTTCTCTATAGCAAATCTCTATAGTCAGTATACATATATTATAAAAGATAGGTGATTAAAATGAAATACAAAATTTTTTCCGCATTTGAGAAGAAGCGTCAGTTCAGGGAATCATCGAAAGCAAACGGGGAAGCGCTTCCTCGAAGCGGACGCCGTAATAATGAGCATCGTCTCCCTGCGTGCGGCGAATACACTCAACCGTAAAGTCTACCGCATTCTGCAGACTCTTCTGAAGCGGCAGACCGCGGGTGAGACTGCCTGCCAGTACGGCGGCGAAAATATCGCCGGTGCCGTGATAAGTGCCTGCAAGGTGATCGTTGTAGGCGGATACAAACTCACCGGTAGCCGCTACGTAGCCCGCCGCACCTTGTCGATGGCAATCGGGGCGCGCGCCGGTGATTACGGCAGCCTTACAGCCAACCTCCTCGCACAGACGGGGAAGGAGGGTACGGAGGGCATCCTCGTCGGCATCGGGACAGTAGGGAATGTCCAGCAAGAAGGAAACTTCTGTGAGATTGGGCACGATCACGTCCGCACCCCGGCAGAGTGTCTTCATACTTTGGGTAAACTCCCGATCGAAGCTGGCGTAATACTGGCCGCCATCGCCCATTACGGGATCGATGACACGGATGGCACCGTCACCGAAACGGTCGAAGAGTGCCTTCACCAGCTCGGCCTGATGGGCGGAGCCGATATAGCCGCTTTGCAGGGTATGGAAGGTCAGCCCCAGACTCTCCCAATGGCGGGCGATAGCGGGGATGTCATCGGTGAGATCGTGAAAGGTATAATCACGAAAACCGCAGCCCGTGTGCGTCGAAAGGACTGCGGTCGGTAATACCGCGCACTCCACTCCCATCGCCGAGACGATGGGGAGTGCAACGGTAAGAGAACATTTGCCGAAGCAGGAAATATCCTGCACGGACAATAAGCGTTTCATAGGAGTTTGCATAGAAATCAGTGAGTGAGTTCGTGAAGGTCTTCACGTTCATAAATGGAGTAGTGAGATTGGGTTTCATCCCGCAGCTTGGAGATGAGATAGTATCCGCTGAACACCCACAGTGCACGGAGGATGGTATCAATCAGCCAATAAGAGGGGAAGAATGCGGGAGCAGCGGTAGCGATGGGCATAGAAACGGCTGCGATGATGCCCAGTACCCAAAAGATGGGTAGCCAGCGCTTCATTGCAACGACAAATTCATCCTCTTGACGGATCCAATCGGGGATGCTGTGTTGAGCGGTAGGCTGTACTGCCACACGGGTGTGGTTATTCACAACGTCTTTCAGCATCAGATAGAGGGAGCGAATCATCAGAATCATCAGCACCGCCTCTGCCAAAGAGAGGACAAACAGTCCGATCATAGTGTAAATGGCATCGAAATCCCGCGCCAGATACTCTTGCAAAACTACTGCATAAGGAACCTGCAGCGTTTCCTGCTCCGAGTTCAAATATTCGCCGAAAATCCGATAAGTAAAGATGATGCTGAGCACCAAGCGGGGCAGGCTGACGATTCCGTAGAGGAGTGCATACCGACCGGCTTTCTTAGCCTCGTTGGGTGCACCCTTCGGCAGATCGGCCAGCTTGAAGGCGGCAATGGCAATGAACACTGCGCCAATGATATGGGGGAGATAGTTCACGCCGTCGAAGATCAGCTCCAGAGAGAGGATCACGCCTGCCATCAGAAGGAGCAGAGCGGTCTTCAGTTGTGCGGAGATGTAAATCGAGGACACGTTTGCGTAGTGATCCTGATACAGCCGGGCAAGATTGTCCTGATAGCGCTGATCCTGCACGATCGCCTTAAAATACTTGCGAATCTGGAGAAACCAAGCGATACCGACAAACAGGCTGAGCACCATAGCAATGAAGGTGAATATCCAGCGGTAATCGGCCAGCGACTGAATGCCGTCGGGGGTGACGATACCATACTCGTCGCTGGAGAGCATAGAAAGCTCGGGCAGAATGCAGAGCACCTGTCTTTCAACGAGGAACACGATCGTAAACTGACGGGTTTCGCTCCAACGGTTGTAGAGAGCATCGTCAGAGGCGCAGGCGGTGGAATTCAAGCCGTCGAAAATCTGCACGAAGCCGCGGATGGCGAAGAACGCCTCGCCCAGTCCTGCACAGAATACGATTACCAGCGGCCAAACCTCTTTGGTGTCGATAATGAGAGGAGTAGTAAACATTCTTGCCAGCGTCAGAATCAGCAGATTGCGGAACTGCGCAAAGGCATCCTGAAACGCTACCGAGATCTTGCTGACCTTCGCAAGACCTTTCAAAAGAAAGATGCATCCAATGAAGTCGGGAATCAAATCAATGATGCTGAAATAGGGGTTCAGCAGAAAGAAACAACCAATAATCAAATATTGCAGTCCCATAGAACCATCCTTTCGGGAGAGGGAACTCTTACTTTTCTTCAGAGTCCTTTTTCTTCATTTTATCCAGCAAAGACATCAGCGGATTGAAAACCTCCTTGGGTTCTTCGTCCGCGTAGACGATGTGCATATAGCAGGAGTAAAGCAAATAGAGATAGTAAAAATAAACGATGAAGGTCAGCAGCACCAGTATCATATGAACGAAACCGGGCATAGGAACCAGCCCTACCAGCATCTGTCCGAAATAGTAGACCGTGGACAGTACAATCGCCACCTTGGTGCGGGAGACGATTTTGGGCAGCTCCACCTCTTCTGCAAGCTCACGGATGCCCAGACACAAGTAAGCGTGGAAGAAGAGAAGCAGGGGAAGGCTGATGATATCTGCGATGTTATTGATGCTCAGCAGCAGTTCCCAGTGCTTTGCAATCGACGGTACCCATTTGCCAACGAGTGCTACCCCTTGGGCGGCGAGGGTGACACCGCCTGCCGCCATCAGAGGATAGGTCAGATACCGTGAGAAGACGAAATTCTTGGAGTAGGGTCGAAGACCTTGGAGTCCTTTCCAAAACAGGAGATACCCCAGCAGATCGGTGAGAATATCAACGCACAATCCCAATTCGGGATCGACGGTGATTCCCCATACCAGCAGCATGGTGTATCCTGTAAACAACAGACCAAATCCCATGGTATCCTCAATTACTGTTCATCGGAACCGGCGATTCCGTGACACTGCTTGTATTTTTTGCCGCTGCCGCAGGGGCAGGGATCGTTAGGACCAACCTTCTTTACCGGCTTTCTCATACCCGCAACAGTGGGAGCACTGCCGGGCAGAGGACGCATCGCAGGTGCGGGACGGGAGCCGGGGGTTGCCATACCGGGTCTGCCCATACCGGTCACTCTTGCCACCTGCTGTCTCTGGATCGGCTCACGCTTCACCACGGACAGAATGGCACGAACGGTATCAATGCGGATAGAGTGGGACATATCGTCGAACATATCACCACCGGCAATCCGGTACTCGTTGAGAGGATTTCTCTGTGCGTAAGCGTTCAGACCGATGGAGCCGCGCAGATCGTCCATCTCGTCGATGTGGTTCATCCAGTGACGGTCTACGTTTCTCAGCAGGACCACGCGCTCGATCTCGCGGATCTGCTCTGCGCCGAACATTTCTTCCTTCTCGGCGTAAATCTTCATAGCGCGCTCGGTGAGATTCTCCAGAATCTCATCGGCGGTGATGGTAGCCAGTTCTTCCTCGGTGTACTTGAAATCATCGGGGGTACAGAGGAAGCCGAAGAAGGTGTTACGCAGCTCGTCAAATGCCCAATCTGCGGGATTCTCGTCGGAGCAGCAGTTATGGACAGCCTCTTCGATGGTTTCTTTCACCATTGCAACGATCTTATCGTGCATATCCATACCGTCCAGAACCTCACGGCGCTGTGCATAGATCAGATTTCTCTGCTGGTTCATAACGTCGTCGTAGGAGAGGACGTTCCGTCTGCGGTTGAAGTTGGTGTCCTCCAGACGCTTCTGTGCGGTCTCAATGGAGTTGGACAGCAGCTTGGCGTCGATGGGATCGTCGTCGCCCAGACCCAGCTTGTCAACCATACCGGTGATACGCTCGGAGCCGAAGAGACGCATCAGATCGTCCTCCAGCGAGAGGTAGAAGCGGGATTCACCGGGGTCGCCCTGACGGCCGGAACGGCCGCGGAGCTGGTTGTCGATACGGCGAGACTCGTGACGCTCGGTGCCGATGATGAACAGACCGCCTGCTTCCCGAACCTTCTTTGCTTCGGGCTCGATCTGGCGCTTGTATTTGTCATAGAGCTCACGGTAAACGGCTCTTGCCGCCATGACCTCTTCGGAAACAGACTGATTGGAGCCCATTGCAAGACCGATGATGTCTTCCTCGTACTCCATCCGTCTCATTTCCTGCTTGGCAAGGAACTCGGGGTTACCGCCCAGCAGAATGTCGGTACCACGGCCTGCCATATTGGTAGAGATGGTAACGTTGCCCAGCTTACCTGCCTGCGCAACGATCTCAGCCTCTCGATCGTGATACTTGGCGTTCAGAACGGTGTGCTTGATGCCGTTGCGGGTCAGCTTCTTGGACAATTCCTCGGACTTTTCAACCGAAACGGTACCAACCAAAACGGGCTGTCCCTTTTCGTGACACTCGATAACCTGACGAACGATGGCATCGTACTTGCCCTTCACGTTCTTGTAAACCACGTCGGAGTGATCGCGGCGGATCATAGGCATATTGGTGGGGATTTCTACAACGTCCAGATCGTAGATCTCACGGAATTCTTCTTCCTCGGTCATAGCCGTACCGGTCATACCGGACAGCTTCTCGTACATACGGAAGTAGTTCTGGAAGGTAATGGTAGCCAGCGTCTTGTTTTCCTTCTCGATCTTCACGTGCTCCTTCGCCTCGATGGCCTGGTGCAGACCGTCGCTCCAGCGTCTGCCGGGCATAATACGGCCGGTGAAGGTATCAACGATCATAACCTGACCGTCCTTGAGAACGTAGTCTACGTCCAGCTTGAAGATACCGTAAGCCTTCAGAGCCTGATTGACGTGGTGGGCGATGGTGGAGTTTTCGGGATCGGCGTAGTTTTCGATGTTGAAGTAATCCTCTACCTTTTTGATACCGCGGGCGGTAAGGACAGCGGAGCGAGCCTTCTCGTCCACAATGTAATCTGCATCGGGATCTACTTCCACCTCGTCAGTCTGAACCTTCTCGTCCATTTCCTTGATGCGGAAGCAGCGCATTCTGGAAACCAGTCGGTCGGTGCGATCGTACAGATCGGTGGAGGCTTCACCCTCACCGGAGATGATCAGAGGAGTACGTGCTTCGTCGATGAGGATGGAGTCCACCTCGTCCACGATAGCGAATACGTGACCGCGCTGGGTGATAGCCTTCTTGTAGAGCACCATGTTGTCACGCAGATAGTCGAAGCCGAACTCGTTGTTGGTGCCGTAGGTGATGTCGGCAGAGTAGGCGGCGATCTTTTCTTCTTTGGTCTGATCGTGAATAATCAAGCCGGTGGAAAGGCCGAGAAAATCGTACACACGACCCATTTCCTCCGCACCGCAGCGAGCCAGATACTCGTTGACGGTAACGACGTGCACACCGCGGCCGGTCAGTGCGTTCAGATAAGCGGGCATCGTTGCAACCAGGGTTTTACCTTCACCGGTTTTCATCTCTGCGATTCTGCCCTGATGGAGGATGATACCGCCCATAATCTGTACTCGGAAGGGACGCTTGCCCAGCACTCGGTCAGCGGCCTCACGGACAGCAGCAAAGGCATCGGGCAGGATCTGATCCAGCGTTTCACCGGCGGCAAGACGTTCTTTCAGCGCAGGGGTAACGGCAGACAGCTCTGCATCGGTCATATCGGCGTATTTGTCGGCAAGTGCCTCAACGGCGTTCACCAGAGGAGTGATCTTTTTGATTTCTCTGGCGCTATTGGTGCCAAACAGTTTGTTCAGTAAGCTCATTGGATTGTACCTCGTGATATATTTTGTCTGATGAGTAGAATCAGAATGACTCATTTTTAACCATACGGATTTATTATACTACAAATAAATAAAAAAAGAAATAGGAAAATGTAAAAATTATTGCAAAATTCAAAAAAATGTGCTAAGATGAGGGAGTTATAGCGTAAAAAACGGATCGATGGAACGATTGTTTCAGAAAGCCGATCCGAAGCATCGAGGAGTTAAGATGAACGATTTGAATATTGCCCTGATTGAGCCGGAAATTCCCCAGAATACCGGCAATATTTCCCGCACCTGTGCTGCCATCGGGGCGGCGCTCCATCTGGTGAAGCCTATGGGCTTTACCATCGACGACCGCAAATTAAAGCGTGCGGGACTGGATTATTGGGACAAGCTGGAGATCTATTATTACGAGAATTTAGAAGAATTTTTGCAGAAAAACGCAGGGGAAGCGATGTACTTTTTCTCCACCAAAGCACCTCGCCGTCATACCGACGTTACTTATCCGAAGAAGGTCTTTCTCGTCTTCGGTAAGGAAACGGCAGGTCTGCCCGAATCTCTTCTGCAAGCCAATCCCGACACCACCGTTCGCATCCCTATGCGGGAGAATCTACGCTCGCTGAATCTGTCTAACAGTGCCGCCATCGGTATCTACGAAGTGCTCCGCCAGCGGGATTTCGAAGGTTTGGAGTCGATGGGTCATCCTCGCACCTTCGATTGGGAGTAAGACGATGGCAATTTGGTTTTCAAACAGCACCGACTCTCTTCCTATGCGCACGATGGGAAACGGAATGCTATCCGTCTGGATGGAAGGTGTGTCCTTGTACAGCGTCCGTGCTGGGTATACCTCTCCCCACGTCTGCTCACTCAGCCCGGATTTTGGCGGCGGCTATTATGAACTGGAAACCTTTCCAGCAACAGACTCTCCCGTCGAGCGCTACCGTCTCTTCTATAGCAACGACGTTTTGAATCTGCACACCCGTACGATTTGTGACCTGCAGATCGTGGACCGTCTGATGACCGAGGACTCTGCGCTCATCCGCAGTCTGGATGGCAGCTCGTCGCTGGATTGGCGTCTTAATATCCCCGGCTACGTAAAGGCAGTGTACCATCCAAGCTATCGGTTTGGTCGGAATCGGGCGAACGCTCTGTTTCTCACCGTTCCCGCAGGCACACCCTTTGAAAACAATTATGCAACTATGCGGGAGCAGAATCTGGTAGTGATTCTATGGGGATCGCTGAACTACAATCCTGCGGAGCAATCGGTGCGATACGGCGGTGATTTGGGGGCATTTTGCTTTTTGCCCTTCGACGATCCGGTTGAGATGATTCATAAGGCAGACCGACTGCTGGATCAAATCTATGACTTCGGAATGACGCCCTTCTATACCGTTGGAGTCGAAAAAGAGCCCTCCCAAGATCATCAAAGACTTGCCCCCATCGAAGCAATGCAATCCCGGGAGGGCGCAGTGATTGCATCCCACAGAGAGCCCTTTGCCTGTGCTGCCGATCTGCCTGCACTCACCGAGCTGCTGCTGGATCGTGATAGAGGAGATGCAGCTCTGCGAATGCTGCTGTACTGGACGGCAGAGCAGAGATTTATCGCTCCCCGCGTGCGCTGTGACGGGGTAGAGAGCGGCGTAGCGTTACCCGACGCAGCTTCCGTTGCCTCCTATTTGTTAGCCGCCACTCGCTATATGATGCGAGTAAGTCCTACGGGAAAAGAAGGCGATCTCCTTTTCCGTGGAATGCGAACGGCACTGTCCCTGCTGATGAAGGAGTTTCGGGAAGGAATGCTCCCCTTCAGCACCCGAACGGGCGCGTTTGATGCAGGTTTGCTGGGCAGAGAACTGTTGTTCCAAGGCAGCTCCGAGGTGACTGCGCTGGGGATTTGCGCCTGCAAAGCGTTCTTCGCCTATTGCCAAGCCGTCGGAAAACGCGCCGCCAAGGATGCAGACGGCTATCGGAAAACTCTGATAGAAGCAGAGACTTATTTCAAGAAAAACTATTCCCACAACGGCTCGATTGCCCGCAATGCTCCCCGCCGTGAAACGTTGATTCGCCGTCCGCGATTTATCCGAGGAGTCTGCACCCTCTGTCAGCGAGAAGGCGCCTATCCCTTCGAGGATACGCTGGAGCTGGACAAATACGGCCGCTATCTCTGCCGCAGATGTTTTGCAACCAGGCGTGGTACGCCTGAGGAAACCGATCCGGCCAAGCGGGAGTTTTCACCCCGTGCGGATCTGATGGCCGCTCTGATGACGGACAGCAAGACCGCTCTTGCCAACGTGCCGACCATCGCCCTCGCCTACGCAAAGCGTTTGCAGGATCCCAAAGCAGCCCTGCCTCTGCGGGAATCGGACACAGATCCGCTCCTCTTGCTGACACTCAAGCGTAAGCGGTCAGAGTTGTGCGCCCTTCTGCAGGCAGACGAGACCGCATTAGCGACGCTCTCCGAAACAGCCGAAGCACTGGGCTTGGTGCCTCGCACCGGCGTCCGCATAACCCCCGAAGACTTGCTGGACTATCTCACGGATAGCGTCCGCACAATCCTTGAAAGGGAAGCGGAAGGGGATACGCTCCCGGCACTATTCTGCGATACCGCACCGCTGGGTGCCCGTCATACGGCAGGTGCAACCGCACTTTATCTTCTTGCAACGAAATAAGCAAAGACGGATAGTCACCGACTATCCGTCTGTTTTTTACCCAATATAGGTCAAAAGTGCGCTCATATCGTCGCAGGAAACGAGATAAATGATCTCTCCCTCGCCGATGGTTAGATAGACCAGTTCATCCGTCTCGCCCTTGGCAAAACGCAAGGTTAGCGAACTGCCGTCCGAGCGTGTCAGTACCCCCACCGCAGGTTGATCCAACTGATAGGCGGAGAATTTTTCTCTGCCGTAGTCAATGATGCGATCAATTTTCAGCGTGGCCAGCACACCCTTCAAAGGCTCGGTGGATTCGGGACTCTCGCCGTCGGCAGGCGTCCAATCGATTTTGGTGATTGCGGACAAATCGGGGAGCTGTTCGGCAAGCAGCAAGGAGTCCACGGATTTTTCAAAGGCGGTGAAATAGGAAACGTCCAGCAGATACACCGCGCCCGATCCCTTCACCGTGCAATAATAGCCCTCGTAGGTTTTGTTTTCGTCGCCGAAGAGATAGGTTTTCTTAGTTCCGTGATCCGTAATCGTCACTTCCAGTGACGGCGTATCCAGTCCGTATTCCGCAGGATCAGCAAGCGTCTCGGTAACCAACCTGAGCGCCAGCATCTGTTCGTATCCACGGAGCATCAGCGTAACCTCTACGGGATCTACGGGCAGACCCGGCCGATCGGTAATCTGCCAGCCGCCTTCCTTGGTGCGGCTGATGGAAACGGTCTCTTTCCCTTCATAGCGAAAGGAGAACGATTCCAAATGCTCCACGTGATTGGTGTCGAACATCACCTGCACGGTGGGCGAATCGGTCACCTCGGGCTTCTCATCGCTTTGCTGCAGACAGAGAACCACTACCAGCAGGGCAATCAGAATCAGCATCACCGCAGATGCGGCGATAATTGTTTTTTTCATTGGCATCAGCGATACTTCCTTTTCAAATGAATGACTACGCCCACGCTCAGCACGGACAGCGGAATGATGGCAATCAGTACCACACCCCAGAATCCGATCTGGAAGCTGGAGAGAATCAGCGAATCTCCATCCATTACCTTGGATTCAATGGTCAGCGAGTAATTCTTCTCGCACATATCCTCCAAAATCGTGAGGAAATAGGTGTAGTTACCGCCTCGAACCGAGCTATTGTATTCGCTGCTCAGAATCTCTGGCGAACCAAACCAGCACAGATGGCCAGCATTCTCACCGGAGAGGGTTACCAGCGCACCGATATCGTAGCGTCCCACCTTCTTGCCGTCTTCTTCCGTTTCCTCGGAAGTCTCGGCTTGCGCTTCATCGGTCAGCGACAGCTCTTCCTCCTCGTCCGAAGGATGGGCCGCATCCAGCTCCGCTTCGTCGGAGGTGGAGAACAGGGAGGTGTAGGTCAGCGGATGCTCGCCCTGCCCCATAAAGATGGGATGGCTGTTAGGGGCAAGCATCGTATAGGAGGAGAGGGAATAATGCTCTCTTGCGCCCGCAGTATCGGGGAGCAGGAAATACTTGTAATTGTAATAGCGGTCGGGATCGGTCTCGGAAACCAAACGGTCGGATGTCTCCATACCGAACTCCTTCATCAGTGCCAGCAGATTGGGAAGCTCCAAATTGGCGTAAGAGGTGAAAAGCATTACGTTGCCGCCGACCAGCAGATAATCCCGCAGAGCGGCAGTCTCGTCGGTGGTGAAATCCTGGGTGGGAGCGTAAATGAGAATGGCATCCGCATCCGAAGGAAACTCTGATGCAATCGAGGAAAACTCCGCACAGTCGATGTTGTCCCGGGAGAGATAACCGTAGAGCGATTCGGGGAAGGGCGTCTCGCCGTGACCGGTAGTCAGATAGACCTTTGGCAGTACGTCAGTAGTTACGTAATCAATGGCAGAGGTAATGGCATCCTCGCCCACGAAAAGGGTTTGGTAAGAGTAATACCCTTGGGTAAAGTAATCGGCGTAGGTTTCGTAGAAAGTGGAAAAATCGCCGTAGGTCATTTGGCTTTGCAGCGCATAATTCTCGCCGTCGGCAGAGTAATAGATATTGTACAAGAGCAGATCGTTGAAATCCAGCACCTTGTGACGCTTGGCGCCGCTGACGATGATGCTGTTATCCGATAGCTGCTTGTCGGTATATCCTGCGACAAATCGGGGATGAACGGTGGGGTCCACTGCCTCTACCAGTACGTGCTCGGACAGCTCGTCGTAATGCTCCAGCAGCTGTACCACTGCTTTGTCCTCGTTTCCGGTGATGCAAAGACGGTAGATCACCACGTTCTCGTTCATCCGGGAGAGATAGTCACGGGTCACGTCGCTGACCTCGGAGATTTTTTGAGCGGTGAGGTCAAAAATGGTAAAGCGTGCCGGGAGTGCCTGCACGATGATGTTCAAAAGCAGAATGGAAACCATCACCACCACGGTGAGAATCATCCACGCATTGGCAGGATGGATTTTTTTCTTTTCAGAAGGTTTTTGTGTCATAAAAAACTCCAATCAAACAATCAGTCCGTGAGACAGTTAGTTCCAGCGCTTCTTTTCCAGCGATGCGACGGTGAAATAGAGGAACAGGAAGCACATAGAGAGGAAGTAGATCACAGCGGACAGATCGAAGATTCCGTAAACCGAGAAAATTTCGAATCGGTCGGTAAGGGAAAGCAGACCGATCACCTTTGCGGCAGAGCCTTCCAGCAGCTCGGGGGCGAAGAGGAGCAGCGCAACAATCGTGCCCTCCAGCAGAGCGGTTGCCAAGAGTCCCCAGTTCAGACTCTTGGTGAAGTATCCGATGAGCCCGCCCACTCCGATGATCAGAATGGTAAAGACGATAAAGGAACCCACCGCAGTTGCAGGAAGCAGGATGACCAGCGCAGGGAGATAATAAATCAGAAGCAGAGCACCCAGCGTTAGGACCGCCGCCATCAGCGTATGGGCAGTTACTGAGGAGATAAACAGCCCGATGGCAGTCATAGAGGCAGCTACCAAAAAGAGAGCGAAGGTCACAAGGATAGCGGAGAGAGGGCGAACGGTTCCGTAGAAGGAGAAAATCACGGTGTAAGCGCCTACCAATCCGATGGGGAGCGCCAGCAGAGTGAGGAGGGCAAAATACTTTCCCAGCACGTAGTCCAGCGTCCGCAAGGGAAGGGAGGAGAGCAGCAACTGCGTTCCGCTCTGCCGCTCCTCTGCCAGTGATCGCATGGTCAGAACGGGGATAATCATCAGCAGGGCAAAGAGAATATAGGAGTAGGTAGATTCAATGGCGGGATTTTGTCCGTAGAGATTGTTCATCGTAATGAACACACCGGAAAAGAGCAGGTAGAAGGTAATCAGCGCATAGCCCATAATTCCCGAAAAGCTGGCGCGGAGCTCTTTTTTATAGATGGCAATCATTGTTCTACTTCTCCTTTCTGCCGAAGAGGGGCTTATAGTCGTCATCCTCGTCCTCGTCGGGCTCAACTGCGGGAGTGACGGGCTTGAGGGGGCTTGGTTTCGGAGTTGCGATTGCACCTAAGTCAGGCGCCTTGGGTGCACGCCCTACTGGTGCCTTGCGCAGGGGAGAGGGCTTGTTGTCCTCGGGCAGGGTAGCGGTGAGGAAGACCTCCTCCAGCGACGCTTCGTGGAGGGTCATTGACACGATGGGGCAGCGCAGGTCGGAGAAAGCGAAGAAGACCTGCTCCCGAATGTCCTCGCCCTTCTTGCATTCGATGGCAAGATCGGTAAGCGATCCTCTGGCGGTAGCGGTGATTTTCTGAATGCCGCCGATCCGTTTCAGCGCCGCTTCCGCCCGCGGAGCGGCACAGCGAACTGTAACGTTCAACAGGTCGGTATGCAGGAAATCGGTCTGCAGATTCTGGAGAGTATCCATCGCCACCAGCTTGCCTCCCGACAGAATCAGAATCACGTCGCACAGCTCGGCCACCTCGGACAGAATGTGGCTGGAGAGCAGAATGGTGTGCTTGCCCTTCAGGGAGCGGATCAGCCGTCTGATTTCCACGATCTGACGGGGGTCCAGGGAAGCGGTAGGCTCGTCGAGGATGATAATCTCGGGATCGCCCAAAATGGCTTGGGCAATGCCCACTCTCTGCCAATAGCCCTTGGAGAGATTGCGGATCAGCTTGTCAGCTACGGGCAGGACGTTTACCTGCTCCATAACCCTGGTGATCTCCCGACGCTTGCGGGTGGCAGGGATGCGCTTGGCATCTGCCACGAAAGAGAGATACTCTCTGACCGTCAGATCGGGGTAGAGCGGCGGCCGCTCGGGGAGATAGCCGATATGCCGCTTGGCGGCAACGGGATCGGTAAACAAATCCACGCCGCAGATGGTCACAGTTCCCTCGGTGGGGGCAAGACAGCCGGTGATCATATTCATCGTGGTGGTTTTGCCGGCACCGTTGACTCCTAAAAAGCCGTAGAGCTTTCCCGATTCAATGGTGCAGGTGAGATGATCCACCGCCGTGAGATTTCCGTATCGTTTCGTAAGATTTTCCAGTTCGATCATAAGTCATTTCCTTTCGGATCTGCGCTTTGAGTGTGATTATCTACCATTATACTCAAACATTGTGAAGATTTTGTGACTACGAAGGCATTTTCGGCAAAGATTTTAAAATATTTTGAAACGTCTCCAAAGGAAGCGATCTGTTTTTCTCTTGACAAGCCTTGCCATCTATGGTATAATCAAACTTAACGAACACCGCAGTATTGCGGGAAAGGTTGGATGGACTATATGAAATCGATTCTGTTAAAGACCGGCGCTATTGTGCTGTCGCTGATGTTGGCAACCGGCCTCTTCGTCTCCTGCGATAATGAAAAAGAGCCCGCAGAGACAACGGCGGACTATATGCACGACTATCAGACCGACGGCGACGTCAGCGTGTCTACCGGCAAAACCCACACCTTCCTCAGCGAGAGCGTTACCGATACCGTTATCGTATTGGGCAGCCGTCTCAAGGACGGAAGCCCCGTCTATGCCGCTTCTCAAAAGCTGAAGAATTACATCAACACCTTCTCGGGCATCTCCTTGGAAATCAAGGGCGACTACCTTACCGGTGACGCGGATCCCTCTGCCCTCACCGAGATTCTCATCGGTGAAACTACCCGTGAGGAATCTCAGTACGTTGCCGAGTCGCTTCGCATTAACGACTATGCCATTCAGGTTGTAAACAACAAGCTGGTAGTGCTGGGCGGCTGTGAAGCAAAAACCGCAGAAGCGGTAAATAAGCTCATCGAGCTGTATTTCTCAGGCGACCGTGCCGATCTGGTGTTGGAATGTGGTTACCGCTACCAGTTCCGCTACGATTATCCCCTGGATTCTCTGTCGCTGGACGGCAACAGCATTTTGGATTACACTATCGTATACGGCAACGGATGCGAGGGTGCGGCCACCTATCTGCAGAATGCGCTCATCGAAGCCATCGGCTACGAGCTTCCTACGGCAGTCTCCACCGCCGCTGCTACCGAGCACGAAATCCTCATCGGTGATACCGGCAGAGGCGGATCGGTCAAGGCGGATGCAGGTTCCTATAAAGTAGGTATGGACAAGGGCAATCTGGTATTTGCAGGCGACGCCTCCACCGCAGTGCTGGGCGTGCGTGCATTCGTAGAGAAGTACGTGACCGGTGCAAAGGGCGCAGGCAAGGTCGAGGCATCTCTGTCTCTCTCCGGCAAGCCCAGCTTTGACAGCTCTCTGAAGCTACTGAGCCTTAACGTCACCCAGTCGGGCTATGCGGAAAACGCAGTCGTTGCCCGCTATCCCCGTCTCTACAAAATGGTTACCGAGGCATCTCCCGACGTGCTTTGTCTGCAGGAAGTTTCCTGTACCACTTGGCTGTCCTGCCTCAAAGAGGGCATCGGCGACACTCCCGCACTTCTGGACACCTATGAATTCGTGGGCACCGGCAGAAACGGCGAACAGCCCGACCGCTACGAAGCATTCTTGGAGGGCGCGTACAATGCAATCCTCTTCAACAAGAGCAAGTATAAGCTGGAGGACAGCGGCACCTTCTGGCTGTCCGAAACCCCCGATACCGCCAGCATCGGCTGGGATGGCAGAACCTTCTCCATCTGCACTTGGGCAAAGCTCACCGAGATCTCTTCGGGCAGACAGTTTGTGGTGATGAACACTCAGCTGGATAACTACGGCAGAAATGCTGCTGGCAACGGCGCATCGCTGATTTGCGAAAAAGCCGCAGAGTTCGGTCTTCCCGTGATCTTTGCCGGTGACTTCCAAGTCAACTCCAACGCAAAGCCCTACAAGAACGTAGTGGACACCAGCTTCGTGGATGCTCTGACCGTAGCGGAAAAGGTTGAGGATAAGGGTGCAACCTATCACAATTACACCGAAACCAAGCAGAATTTGGCAACCTCTCACGTATTCGTCAGCCGCGGACTGTGCGCAGTCAGCTCCTACGATCTGCTCACCGAGCAGGTAGACGGCGGCTTCGTTTCCGCACACTGGGCAATTGTAACCGAAATCAAGTATTAATATGACCTATCCGAACATTGAAAGTGCAATTTTTCTCTCCCGACCCAATCGGTTTATCGCATTCTGCCGATTGGGCAGTGGGGATGTGGTGCGCTGTCATGTGAAGAACACCGGACGGTGCAGGGAACTTCTCGTTCCAAACTGCACCGTCCTTCTTTGCAAGGCAGACAATCCAAGCCGCTCCACGCTCTACGATCTGGTGGCGGTTTATAAAGGAGATCGGCTGATCAATATGGACTCCCAAGCCCCCAACCGTGCGGCAATGGAGTTCCTGCCCGATCTGTACAAGGGCTGCACTCTCCTGCGTCCCGAATATACTTGGGGCAATTCCCGTTTCGATTTCTATCTGGAAAGCTCCTCCTGCAAGCGACTAATAGAGGTCAAGGGCGTTACCTTAGAGGAGGACGGACACACCTTCTTCCCGGACGCTCCCACTCTCCGGGGACTTCGCCACGTAGAGGAGCTCATTGAAGCCCGCAAAGCAGGCTATGAGGCGACGATTCTCTTCGTCATACAGATGGAGGGCGTCACCGATTTTGCCCCCAATGACCGCACCCAGCCCGAATTCCGAGCCGCACTCAGGGCAGCGCAGGATGCGGGCGTGGAAATCCTCGCATATGATTGTATTGTCACCGAACAGGGGATGGCACTAAACCGTCCCGTACCCGTAAAACTATAAAATCTGCGAACAACTTCTTCTGATAGAGAGAAAGTCCCCCCCGACAGAGTTTCAATCTGTTGGGGGGGACCTTTGTCTATCCTCTCGATTAACAAACCACGGGTTGCCAAGCAAAAGGAAGTAAATCTCTCGCTTTGACTTTAATCAGTTTCCCATTTTCATCGTTTACAATCACTTTGATGTCAGGACAATACTCAAATAGCATTTGTCTGCAGTTACCGCAAGGAGGTATTACACGGTTTAAGTGTTTTTCGTGGACGGCAACAATCGTATCAAACTCTCTTTCTCCGGCTGAAATAGCAATTCCTATAGTGATGTACTCTGCACAAGAACCGTGTATGCCGTCGCAGTTGACCCCTTTATAGATATTGCCGTTTTTGCAACGCAGTGCACAGCCAACAGTATGATTATAGATTCCATCATCAAAATTTTGCGCTAAAACGTCAATTCCCGATTCAATCAGAGCGTAATCATTCTCTGAGAGCTGAAATCGTTCCATAAAATGCATCTCCTTTCCATTTATACCATTTTGATAAAAAATCGGCAGAGAAACAATATCACTGCCGATTTGTAGGCTTTTTCATAGAAGTTTCATCGGTTGCAGAT
>JAFTMF010000187.1 GCA_017452565.1 Clostridia bacterium | reverse complement strand
GAGCCCCGCAAGTATTTGCGGGGCTTTTTGAAAGTTCTTGGAAGTCCCGAAACCTTCTTTCAAGAAGGTTTCGGGCGGGTCCGGGCAGAGCCCGGCGTATCCTCCAATTATTCGCCGGTGATACCGGAACGTTCGATACCCTGAATCAGGTAACGCTGGCAGAACAGGAACACGATCATCAGAGGAGCGATGATCAGCAGGCCGCAGGTATTGCGGATCGCTGCAGAGAACATGTTACCGCCTGCGTACGCGGTATCCAGCGTACGAGGAATCGAGATGATCTTCGACAGCAGAACGGAAGAACGGCTGGTGAAGAACAGACGAGTGTAGAAGCTATCGGTCCACTGCCAAGAGAAGGCAAACAGGAAGACGGTGATCATCATAGGAACGGACAGAGGCAGGATGATCTGAACGAAGGTACGGAAGGTACCGGAACCGTCGATGTATGCGGATTCTTCCAGGGAGTCGGGCACACCGCGGAAGAACTGTCTCATCATATAGATGTACAGACCGTTCTTGAATGCGAGGCCGCACGCCGACAGGATGGCCAGAGGCCAGTAGGAGTTGGTCAGGTCAGGCAGCTCCTTGAGAGGAAGCAGGCTCAGAATACCGTAGATATCGAAGTACTTAAACTTCATAAACATAGAGAGCTTCAGAGTCTGGTGAGGTACAACCATGGTGAAGAGTACCAGAGCGAACAGCAGCTTGTGACCGCGGAACTTGTACTTACCAAAGCCGTATCCTACAACACAGCAGACGAAGGTCTGAATGATACCGCAAAGCAGAGACAGGATCGTAGTATTGAAGAGTGCTTCAAAATACTTATTCTCGATAATGATCTGCTTGTAAGTATTCAGAGTGGGTGCCTTGGGGATCAGCTTAACCGTAGAGTCTACGAAGTCGGTAGGACTCATAAAGGAAGAAGCGATCTTGGAAATGAAGGGGAACAGGATTACGTAAGATACGCCCAGTAGCAGTACCAGACGGAAGATCTTGAATACTACCAGACCCAGGAAGTTCAGGGACAGGTACTTGATCTTGAATCGGGTCCAAGCGGAAGTACGCTCAAAGTCAACGCGAATCTTGTTCTTCGTTTCCTTCTTAATAGTTACTTTTTCTGTTGCATTCATCTTTTTCCCTCCTTAATCACGTCTCTGGTAGAAGATGTACGCCGACAGAAGTCCGGTGACGACACCAACAATTGCCAATACGATGATGAAGTATACCCAAGCCATTGCCGAGCTGACTACCTGAGAGGTAGAGTCATAGTAGCTCTGGATGTAACCCATTACCGTGTTGGTGGAACTGGTGAAGGAGTCAATAACCGTGTAAACCGTATTTACAAGGATCATGGGAGAGATCATGGGGAAGGTTACCTTCCAGAAGGTTTCCCAAGAGGTTGCGCCGTCGATGGAGCAAGCCTCGTAAATGTCGGGGGAGATAGACTGCAGACCTGCAAGGAAGATCAGCATCTGTACACCGGAACGGTTGATGATGTTGTACACGTTATTAACCAGATTGGTAATGGTAGATACCATTCCTGTACCGACCTTCATCGTCTCGAACAGAGCTGTAACTTCCATTGCCGAAACGATCTGAGAAGTACCGGTCTCAACTTGGGCGCCGGACTGGTCCTCTGCGCTGTTCATGTTCTGAGCCAGAATGTTGGCTGCGTCGATTTCAGCCATCAGACCGGTAGACAGAATTACGGGTACGAAGAAGATCGCACGGAATGCTGCACGGCCAACCATCTTCTGGTTCAGCATAACTGCCATGAACAGAGAGAAGATTACGATAGCGGGAATGTCGATAACCAGCTGGGTCAGACCACCGGTCAGGGTGGTAATGAAGTCGGGGTCTTTGAAGAGGGCTGTCTGGTAGTTTTCCAGACCAACGAACTTCAGGTTGTAACCACCACCGCGGACGATGATGATTTCGTTGAAGCTGAGCTTGATCGAATCATAAATGATGGGCAGGTAAATCAGAATCAAACCGATTACGAAGGGGAGCACGAAGAACCAACCGGCACGTGCCTTCTTCTTGTCCAGAGATACGACCTTGCGCTTCTTTTTGGGAGCCGCGGGGCTACCCTTTGCAAGGGTAGCCTGCGCGGAAGCAGCGGGCATTGCTGCAGCTACGGGAGTAGCGGCAGGGGTAGCGGGTGCTACCGGTGTAGCCTTCTGTTTGGGGGTAGATTTCTTATCTTTTTTCATATCAATCTCTCCCTTCTATCAAGCCTTGGGGATCTTTACGAAGTCCAGTGCTTCGACGGTGTAAGTAGTACCGTCGATCTCAACTTCTACCGCAAAGTTGTTGTAATTGAGGATGAAGCCAACCTCATTGCCGTATACCTCGTATACGATGGTGTGGTCGTCAACCACGGGATCCAGACCGGGCTTGTAGAACTCTTCGAAGGTCTGATACTCGTAATTGAAGGTTTCCAGATCGAAGCCAACGGGAACGATTACGTCGCCGTTTTCATCCAGGAACTGGTAGCCTGTGGGCAGAACCAGCAGACCGCCTGCAACTGCAGTCTTGATAGCAGTCAGCAGTGCAGAGTTTCTCGCCTTGTTGTATGCAGTCTGTGCAGCTGCATATTCGATCTTGGACTCAACGATCTCCTTCTTAGAGAGAACGCGGTTGCCGTCAACGAATTCGTGGCTGGTGATGGTCTTGGTCTGAACGTCCTTCAGAGCCTCGTTGAGAACCTTGTAGATTTCAACCATATCGTCCTTCCAGATCTGGAAGTTAACGGAGTAGTAATCTGCAAGATACTGCATTTCCTTCATCTCATCAGTGTTCTGGTAAGAGAGGATGAAGAAGGGTGCTGCGCCGTTCTCAATGATCTTCAGAATCTCGTATGCGGTGTCGCCTTCCATATTGGTAGGAGTGCCTGCATACTGAACGTAGCCGTGGAGTACCATGCCCATGAAGGGGATAGCCTGGCTTGCACGCATATAGCGAGAGCCGTCCAGAGGCATATTCAGAATGTGAGATACGTAGCCCAGAGTATAAGCGTTGCCGCCGTCAACCATAATGTTGCCAAACTTCTCGGACAGGGTCTTCACTGCATCGATGGTGAATTCCTTATCATCCTCACGGTTGTAAGGATCGTCCTGGTCGAAGTCAGAGTTCAGGTCGGTACCCAGAGTGGATACGGAGATACCGCTTACGGGCAGCTCTGCGAACTCTTCAATGAACTTCTCTACCATTTCCTCGTATGCCCAAGGAGATACTGCTACGGAGTAAACTCTCTGGAAGGTCTGGTAGGTTGCGTCATACTCACGCTTGGAGGTATAACGGTCGTCGATGGTACGGATCGTCTGCTTGGAGTAGTTGAAACCGTCAAACAGCTGATCGTTCTGAACGTTTGCGAAGTCGAATTCGGGATATACTGCATATCCGTCTTTCTTAGCGTCCTCAACCAGAGCCTTGTAGCCCTTGTTGCCGCCCAGTACCTTCTCGAACTTCACGAGGGTAGGAGCGTAGGAGGTATCCATACCGCCTTCGTTGAAGCCTCTCAGACGGAAATGGAGGTTGGTGATTGCGTAGCCGCCCTCACCGGGATTTGCCAGTGCGTCTCTCATTGCCTGAATATCATCAGTGGTGGTGAGAGGAGTGTCAACCCATACGGGGAAGGTCAGGAAGGTATCCTGCGTCTGGATCATACCGAAGGATTCGATGTACAGAGGAATATCCGCTGCAGTATCGGAGAGGAGGGACATACCCTGCGTCTCGATCAGATGATCCTGATATGCCTTCGCCATACCGGTGTAGCTACCTTCGTACTTGCTGCCCTCATAATCGGAGATCATGATGTAGTTTACTTCGAAGGAGCCGGTGTACTTACGCTCGGAGGTAACGGTCCAGGTTGCGTCGTCGCCGACGGAGATGGCGTCACGAAGGTTGTAAGTATCGGTGGACAGAGGCTTGAAGGTGGGGTATACAGAGTTGTATCTGTGAGTCTGGTTACCGCCGTGGGTAGAAGTCAGAGTGGTGAGAGAATCACCGCCGCTAACGATTGCTACGATGCCCTGAGATACGGTGTAGGTATCGTAAATGTTGCGGTACTGCTTGATACGCTGGCCGTTTTCGTCCAGGAGATAGTAAGTGGTCTTACCGGATACTGCGTCTGCAATACCAACCACGTTTGCAATCTCACTCTTTTCGGTAACAACGTACTCGGTCTTGGTTGCGGGAGGAGGAGTGGTGCCTTCGCCTTCACCCTCACCTGCATCTTCGCCTTCACCTGCATCCTCGCCTTCGCCCTCGGGAGTCTCGGTTTCGCCTTCCTCTGCTGCGGGAGCGGGCTCTTCGCCTTCGTTCTCGCCGCCTTCGGGAGTCTCGGGATTCTCGGGAGTTTCGGGAGTTTCAGGGGGTTCGGGAGTCTCGGGAGTGCTGGGAGTTTCTACGGGAACCTCAACAATTTCCAGAGTGTCGGTGAAGTAGTATACGGTCTTGCCTTCCGCATTCTTGAGTGCGGTGATGTGACGGCCGCCTTCGTATGCAACGTAGGTAGCAATCTTGTTGCCGGCCTGGTCAACCTTGATGTTGCCGTTTTCGTCTACTTCGTAAACAACTTCTCTGCCGATTACCTTATCGGTGGGGTACGCGGTATCTTCCACGGTACCGAATACGGGCAGGCGGAAGATTTCGCTCTTACCGTTGTAAGACAGGGTATGGTAAGAGAAGTCGGGACCGTAAACGTCGCCGGACAGGGTGTAGGTCAGACCGTACTCAACCATATCCTCGTTCCGGATAATAGTGCCGGAGCCGTCGGGCAGGAAGGTATAGCCTGTGTAATTGTTGGAGGTTGCGCCCATATAGCGCAGGATGGACACGGACTTCAGGGAGTATGCTTCCTCGTCGAAGCTGATACCGTTAGCGGGAAGACGAACGGTCAGACCCTTATCGGTGAGGGAGTATTCCAGAGCCATGTTGAAGATTGCGGCAGCGGTATCGTTGCCAACGTAACCGGTGAGCTGTACGTCAAAGTCCTGCTCCTCGTAGTTGTACTCGGGAGCGTAAGCCTTGGTGTAGCCCTCCAGCATGTTGGATTCACGCTCGGACTCGATTGCCTTGCCGTCGATAACGTAAATGGACAGATAGTCATTTATGTCATAGGTATGAGTGGTTTCCACACCTGCGGAGGTGAGGAAGGTGGTCTCTGTTACCAGAGGAGTGAAGGCGTGAGCCTTATAGGTCTTGCCAACACAAGGATAGTCTTCCTTATACTTTTCAATGATGGAATCAACAGTTTCGCCGTTGATGCTGATGTAAGTATAGAAGGAAGCGAACTGCTTCTGCGTATACTCGTCCTCGATCTTCATCAGGATCATGGACTCGAAACGGGAAGCCTCGATCCACAGAGGAAGCAGCTTCTTGGTAGCCAGCTTACCCAGGGTGTATTCCACACGCAGACCGTTCTTAATGTTCTTCACGTTAATCTGGCCGTACTGAGCACAGTCAGCGAAGGAGTTCATATCACGGTTGATATTACCGTTGGCAATATCCTCGAAGGAAATGAACACCTGAGACAGCAGCTCGTTCTTGATGGTGGAGTACTTGATCTCGGTTTCTTTGTTAACAGTAGCAACGTCGTAGGGGTTAGAGGTAACGATCTGGCCGGTCTTGGTGTTTCTGATCGCAACTTCACCGGTACGGCTGTCAACGTACAGCTGCAGGTCGCCGCGAGTCAGCTTAGCTTCCATGGTCGCCAGCTTTTCTTCCTTGGAGGCGTACTCCTTGGACAGATAGGTGAGGATAGCTTCTTCAACAGTGATGTACTCATTGGAAGGAGCATCTTCACCGGTAGTGGGCGCATCACCGGTGGTAGGTGCGTCGCCGGTTGAGGGAGTTTCCTCGTCAGTGGGGGTGTCGGTTACAGCCTCTTCAGTAGTAGGCTCGGACTCGCCACCCTCTTCCGCTGCAAATGCAGGAAGAATTGTTAAGGAGGACAGAGCTCCCAGAATCATCAGAAGGCTGAGGAAAATGCTCAGAATTCTGATATTGCAAGAATTTCTCATATTCACTTACAACTCTCCTTTCTATGACACTCGGTAACTGATTTCGGTAACAATGTTCGAAACGAAGGAGAACATCTTAACCAGAAGGCTGGAGAACAGAATCATAACGAACATAATAACCATCATACAAACAACGGTTGCAATGGTCATGATGATGTTCTTACCAAGGGTAAAGTCGTGGGTAGTCATGGTGCCGAAGAAGAGCAGCAGGAACAGCCACACGTAGCAAATACCGTTGATCAGGGTAATGAAGCCGGTTTCGGAGCTTGTTACAAAATGGGTGAGAATGGTGGACAGAGGCAGCAGCAGGATGATGGGAGTCAGGCAGTAGCAGGATGCAACGAATACGTCCTTGAAGGAGCCTTCGCCCTCGAAGAGGGTGGTCAGACACCAGTTACCTGCACAGTAGAGTACCAGCGGTACTACCAGACCTGCCAGCTGTGCGATGACGGAGGTGAAGCCGCCGTTGGGATTGAAGATGTACGCCTGACCGATTGCCTGATATGCGAATACCAGTACGGCCGCTGCCAGAATGGTCAGAGCTGCACGGAGAGAGCCGCGCTTTTCGTGCTTCAGGTCCCAGAAACCGTCAAACGGATGGAAGATTACGTGGAGGGAGTAGAGCATTTCCTCTTTGTAGGTCTTCTTCTTACCGGATACAGCTGCTTTTGCGTTCACCTTGCCTGCCCACTTGAAGAGCAGAACGTAGAGAACTACAACTGCAATGGCTACGATAGGAATTAAGATGAAGATTTCTTCCACGATTTCCTTACGGATCATATGGAAGGAATCGGAGTAACCTTCAACGTCGTACGCTGCCTTGTACATATCC
The DNA here is from genome assembly GCA_017452565.1 of Clostridia bacterium. Classification (GTDB taxonomy): domain Bacteria; phylum Bacillota; class Clostridia; order Oscillospirales; family CAG-272; genus CAKSQF01. Next base: position 15,536 of record JAFTMF010000187.1, on the reverse strand, counting down.
ATAGCCAGCTCCCACTCACCCTGACGGTAGTAGGCGTTGCCCAGACCGATGTATGCTGCGTCGAAGTTGTTGTTACGCTGCAGGATGGCTTTCCAGTCTTCCTCAGCCAGGTCGTACTGACGGTCATTGTTGTGCTTGATCGCCTGAATCAGCTGAGCGCCGTACTCGGTTCTCTTATAAACGGTGAAGGAAGAGGTTTCGCCGTCCAGAACCAGCAGCTTGTCGCCACAGTAGGTCAGACCTGCGATGCGGCGGAGGTTACCCAGCTGGGAACCAAGGTCACCGAATGCAAACAGCAGCTCGCCGTTGTCATCGTAGGTGAAGATCTTGGAACGCTTGCTGTCAACGATGGACCAAGTGCCTTCCGGACCCAGTGCAACGTCAACGATAGAGGAAGGACCGGTTACTGCGTTTTCGGTAGAAAGAGCAGCAGAACGGAAGTTAACCTCACCTGCGGGGATGAAGAAGCCGTTACGACGCATGATATCGTTACCTGCGGTGTTCAGCTTCTTAACAGGAGCGTAGTTCGCATCCTTGTTACGGATTGCGTTTGCCAGATCCTCATCTTCCATAGAGTTACAGGTGATGTAGATGAAGCCCTTTTCATCAATGGTGATGTTGTTATACTCGGTGGACAGAATCAGAGGACGGGCAGCCAGCTGCTCCTTGGTCATAAACTGTCTCCACAGCATCTCGATTGCGGAGTAGCTTGCTTTCATCGCACCGATGTAGCCTGCGAACTCGCCTTCGGGAGTCAGAGCGATAACGCCCTGGTAGGTGGTACCGGAGATAACGTACAGACGGCCTGCTTCGTCAGCAGCCATTGCGATAGGCTTGTAGATTTCGTCTTCCTCGAACACTTCGGATTCGGGCTCTTCGATATGGGTGAGATATGCACCGTTGGTATCAAACAGCACGATACGGCGGTTCTCGGTATCGGCAACGTAGAGCTTGCGGGTCATCATTACGGTGCCGTCTTCCTGCACTTCGTTGTTCTCCCAGATGAAGACGCCCTGAGGCTGATTCAGAGAGTCGTCAACGCCCTGGTCGTTTACGAAGGAGGTGATCTGATACTTGTACTGATAGTACTTGTTCAGAACAACGATACGGTTGTTCTTGGGGTCGGCAATGTAAACGTTGCCGTCGGAGTCGGACTCGATACTGGTGGGGTTGGTCAAACCGGTTTCCATATCCAGTGCCTGGTTATCGATTACCTTCTCAGGGGTGTATGCATCGGGAGATGCAAGAGAGTCACCGTTGATGGAGTAGGTATAAGTGTTGTAAGCTGCAGCGCTTGCGGGAATCGCTCCCAATACCATCGCCAGAAGGCAGAGCACTGCGAAGATTCGAATCATATTCTTTTTCATCGCTATCCTCCTTAATCCTTCATACCGGACGATGCCATCGTCTCGATGATGTTACTCTGAGATACAACGAATACGGTGATAGGAACGATCATCATAACTACGGTAGAAGCCGCAGCCGCACCGGAACGAACAACGCCGCCGGCGATGATCTGACCGATCGCATAGTTGAAGGTCTTCAGTTCCTCACTGTAGATGTAAATGGTAGAACCGGAGTTCCACAGGTTCTTGAAGGACTCTACGATCAGAGTCAGACAAGCGGGTTTTACCATCGGCAGCGCGATGGACCAGAAGATGCGAAGCTCTCTTGCGCCGTCCAGTCGTGCCGATTCCAGCACTGCATCGGATACCGAGGAGTCCATATACTGCTTCATCAGGTACAGACCCAGAGTAGAGCCCCAAGAGGGGATGATTACTGCCAGGTAGGTATCAACCCAACCGAAGGAGGACATAATGATAAAGTTTGCGATACCTGCAACAACTGCGTTGAACATCAGGGAGAGGACGATCAGCTTGAACATCCAGTTCTTGCCCGGGAAGTGCAGCTTAGACAGAACGTAAGCTGCCAGTGCGGACAGTGCCAAGTTACCGAAGGTACCGGTAACCGAGATCAGTACAGTGTTGAAGATGTAACGGGAGAAAGGTACCCAGGAGGTGTTCATCAGTCGGAACAGATCCTTGAAGTTCTTCAGCGTAGGAGAAACAACGTAGAACTTAGGGGGATATGCCCACAGCTCGTCAAGAGGCTTCAGAGACTGAAGAATGGTATAAAGCATGGGCAAGAACATGAATGCGCCCATGATGATCAGGAAGAAAGAAATTCCTGCGTCGCCGCCCTTCGAACGGTTGAGGACGACGGTATGTCTTCTGGTTCTAAGTTTTTGTACTCTTGCCATATTACTGCCCCAACTTCGAAAGTAGTCTGTTGACGAGGCCGTTGGCACCGATCATGATGATAAACAGAACGGTTGCAATAGCCGAAGCGTAACCGATTTCGAATCGAGCTCCGCCGTAGTCGTCAAGGTGGTGGGTGATCGTGTGGGCTACGTAGTCCACGGAGGGGAAGCCTGCCAGTGCAGTTACGATACCGCCGAAACCGAAGGAACCGGTGATGGCCTGAATCGCACCGAACAGAAGCATAGGCTTCATGGAAGGCAGGGTGATGTACCACAGCTCCTGCCATCTGTTTTTAACGCCGTCCACAGCGCCCGCCTCGAAGAGGGAGCGGTCCAGACCCTGCAAACCTGCAATAAATGCAAGGAAGGAGGTACCCAGAGAGGTCCACAGCGCAACTACAATACACAGAGGCATTACGTAATCGGCATTATGGAACCAGTCCACAGGCGTATCAATGATATCCAGGTAGAGCAGCAGACCGTTTACGTAACCGTAGGAGTCTGCGGAGAATGCTACCTGCCAGATCATATAAACGGAACCTGCCAGGTTGGGGGCGTAGAAGACCAGGGTAACCAGTGCTCTGATCTTGGGGGGGAGCTCGTTGATAAACCAAGCCACCAGGAAGGACATAATGTAAGAAACGGGGCCGGTGATTGCCGCAAAGATCATCGTATTCTGTACGGCGAGAATGAAGATATCGTCATCGACGAATAGTCTTGCGTAGTTCTTGAACCACAGGATGTTGGGGACTTCCAACATATTAAAGTCTGTAAAGCTGATAAGCAGGGAGACAATAACCGGGATGATAGTAAAGGTAAGGAAGATCAGATAGTAAGGAGCCAACATGACGTACGCAACCCAGTTGCGCTTCATTTCATGGATGGTCCACTGAAATCTGTTCATATCCCGTCTGTTTACCGGACGCTTGACCTGCTCAGTAGCTGTCGCTTTCGCTGACACCTGAAATCCACTCCTTTTTGTAATAATGTTTCATTTGCCAAAACGATTAGTCAATCGCGTCGGCGGGGACTTTCATTTCGAATTCCATACGCTTTCTGGTAAGTTCCTTATTGATTTCTACAACGTAGGATTGCAGCTCGTCAACAGGGTCAGCGTTGTTGTTGTAAACAGCCAGGAATGCGAACGATACGTAACGGCCGATGATGTAGCCGCCGGGATACTCACGGACAGCAGACAGGTTAGTGAACTGCTGCATCAGGTTTCTATACTCGCTGGTAGTCCAGGACAGAGATTCCAGTGCGCGAACGTTTGCGGTTGCGTGCTTGGAAACGGTACCCAGCAGAGTAGTCAGCTCGTTAGCGTAAGCAGACTGGTTGCCTTCGGAAACGAACCACTTCATAAAGGTCCATGCATTCTTCTCCTGCTCCTTGGTACGGTCCTCGTCGCGGATGAGGATCATAGCGGATACGCCGGAGAGAGAGGTGTTGTTGATGGTAGTGGTGCCGTCTTCATTTACGGTCTTGACACCGGGCAGCGGAACGAATTCCCACAGACCCTTGATTTCAGTTGCGAAAATGGACAGCTGAGTGTATGCGCCGTAGTCCATAATACCCATGGGGATCTCACCGGTACGGAAACGGTTTGCGAAGTCGTAGGTGTAAGGACATCTGTACTGGGAGAAGAACTCACACATATACTCGAATGCGGACAGGGTTACGTTGTCCTCGAAGCTGATCTTCTGACCGCCGTCGGCGTAGAGGTCGCCGCCCATCTGGTACAGGAAGAGGTTCAGACCGCCCAGCTGGCTGGGAAGTGCTACCTGCATGTTGTTGTTCTGCAGAATAGGCAGAATCGCAATCAGGTCGTCCCAAGTCTCGGGAGCTTCGATGCCCAGATCCTTGAATACGTCAGCACGGTAGAACATCATAGAGAAGGACTGGGTCTCGGGCAGACCGTAGAGCAGAGCCTCGGGCTTCTTGGACTCGTCTGCGTAGTCGGCAAACAGAGTCAGAGGCTGGAGTGCTGCATAGGTGAACCATGCACCCTGCCAATCGCCGTTCTCATCAAAGTAACCGCCGGAATAGCCCTTGATGGGGTCATAGGTACCTACAACCTCTTCCAGGCCTTCCATATCGTTCAGCTCTTGGATCGCGGAACGAATTGCCCAGTTGATAACGTCACCGGTGCCGTGTCCCATAGATACGTCGGGACCAACGTTTGCCAGAATGGAGGGCAGCAGAGAACCGCCTGCAACCAGCTTCAGCTCAACGGATACGCCGGGGTTATTCTTGTTAAAGTCGGAGTTGATCAGGTTACGGATGATCTGCGCCTGGTCACGGGCCAGGGTAGTCCAAACCTGGATCACGCCCTCGTCGTTTACAACCTCGGTAGAACCCAGAGAGTTGTAATCGGCGGTGAAGGAACGCCAGAACTGCTGAACTTCGAATACGATGGTTTCCCAGAAGTTATCGTTTGCTGCGGGCAGCTCGGTATCAACGGAGCTGATCAGCAAGTAGTCCACTTCCAGAGGCTGGTTCTTGGAGTTCTGCAACCAAGTACCCAGAGTACCCATGTTATCCTTCAGGTTGTTGAGGTTGGAAGCAATCTTGTCTTCCTTCTTCATACGTTCGATCAGAGTTGCAACCGTTTCCAGCGTCTTTGCGTGGGAACCGGTAGTCTTGGTCTTGGTCTGGAAGTCCTTCGCAACCTTCAGAAGAACTTCTCTCTGTCTCTGCAGCTCGTCAATGTCATCGGGCATAATCCGATAGAAACCGTAGTCCACGTTTGCGTCGGGGTCGGTACCGGTAATCATACGGATCTTGATATAGACGGAGTTGATGGTGTCCATTGCATTTTCCACCTGACGGAGGATGTCTGCCATGTTACCCAGGGATGCTTCGAATTCCAGATAGTTCTCGCCCTCTTCCAGATAGAGCAAGTAAGTATCCTTAGTACCGCTGTTCAGTTCCTTCATCTGCCACTGATCGCCATAGTTGAACTGGAGATACTGTGCTTCGTAGAAGGGAACCTGAGCGGGCTCGCCGGCCTTCACCATGCTGGAGGTCGCAACTCTCAGCGTACGGGAGGAGAAGGTACCTTCCAGAATACCCTGACGGAAACGGAGGGAAACCTTATAGAAGCCGGACTTGGGAACGGTTACCGAGTAACGCGCCCACTGGCTGATGTTCTGCCACTTTTCGCCGCCTTCACCGCCGATGGAGTTCAGCAGAAGTGCGGATGCGTCCTGAGGCTCGTTGATGTAGGAAGTACGGTCGCTGTAAGGACACAGGGTGTTCTCAGAGGTAGCAGCGGTGTACTCTGCCTGCACCTTGATTGCAGTGTCGCCCTTAATCTCGGTAGCGCCCTGACCCTTCCAGTAGCTTACGTAATCCTTATAGGAAACGTACTGCTCGTAGGGAGTCAGCTCGATAGAATAAATGATCATATCTTCGCGCTGAGACTCCAGCTGGATGGTGTTTTCGCCTTCCTTAAATACAAACTGCAGGGGATCAATGTAGTAACCGGTGGAGTCGGAAGCGAGGTAATCGCGCTTCTCACCGATGCCCATATCCTCGCCGTTGATGGTGGCATTGCCAACCGTCAAAAGCTCCTTATCGGACTTGATCTCGTTGCCGTTGATGTCGGTGCTGTATACGGGGTAACGCGCAGCACCCTTGATCTTCTCGGCATCAACCTTGCCGTCTTTGATGAAGATCATCTTGTCTTTGTACTGGCCCTCTTTACCGATGGACTGTTTGTACACGTTACCGTCTTCGTCTACGAAGCGATAAACGTTCTTTCCATCCTTAATATATTTATAAAGGGGCTTGCCCTCCCAATGCTGGAAGGATTCGGTCTCGTCCGACCAGGACTTGGTCATGGTCAGGAATCGGGACTCGTAGAAAGGAACCGTTTCATTGATGTAGAAAGTACGCTCAATAGAGGTGGTCTTGGAATCGCTGTTGTCCACAGCTGCGTAGGTAAACTTGACTACGTATTTACCTGCAGCGGGAACGGTGATGTTCCAACCAACAATACCCTCCGAAGGAAGGTAGAGTGCCTTTTCACCGTTAAACTCCACTGCGGTAACGCCGGGAGCGTTGGTGATCGCCTCATTGTAGCTTGCAATCGTGTCGCCGGAAAGTACAGCTGAACCTGTACCGGCAGGCACATTTTGATTTTTGGCCAGATATTCCTCGTAAGAAACCGTGCTCAGCAAATCAGCCAAGGAAGGGGTCTCGTAACCGCCGCCTGTGCCGGAGTCGGTAGAGCTTGCCGTAGAACTGATTCCGCCGGGCAACGCTAACATCAGTGCCGCGAGGGTACCTGCCAGCAATCTGGTCGCTTTGGATTGAATCATTTTGCCTTTTCCTCCTGTAAAAAATGATTAACTTGGTTTGCTACAGTGTAGCTGGCTAGCGCCAACCGTAGCAGAAGTGCGGTAAAGCCCAAATTCACCGCTATATTCCCGCCACGGGATGGTTCTGCGGCAGTTCGCGTTAGCCACTGCATTGCAGCTTCTCACCGAGCAAGGCGACAAAACAGCCCGGCAATGGAATTCTGGAAGATTTGCCGTGCTGTTTTTCTGCATTTATCTTACCACAAGACCAAAAACTTGTCAATAGATATAAAATAGGAAATAAACGGCGAAAAAGCAAATCCGACCCTTCGAAAGAGGGCTTTCGACTCGCCGTGTTCACACGTCTCCTCGCGTCTCTTTTTTGATGGTGAAAAATATGAACAAATAGGTAATTGTATTTTACCATCGTATGGGCGTTTTTGGAAAAAGTATCGTTTTTCGACTCCCCTATCTGCAGACTTTCCTTAATTTTCGATCTCAAGCGTTCACGAATTGTTCACGATCTTTGTTTGGTAAATTGTTTTTACCTTTCTGAGCCTAATCGGTGCTGTATGAAACGTTTAAAAAGCGTTGTGCATTCTGCACAATTTTAACGCCGTTTTTTCTACACCACAGCATTTTGCACAAAAGTTGCACAAAACAGGTAATTCAGACCGAAAATCCTCGAAAATCGAGACTTTTGACGATTTTTGCGTTTCAAGAAAATCTTTCCCGCCCTCTTGACAAGCCCTTCAATCTGTGTTATACTGTAATCAGAACATTTGTTCGTTTTGTTTCCACTATCGAGCGCCCCGTTCGATTCACTATATCTGCGTGCAAACGCACGCAATCAGCGCCCCCCGCGCTTCCCTCCCCTATACTATCGATTTTTATAAAGAAAGGACTGTATGCCTATGGCAAATTGGATCACCTTATTTGAAAAATACCGCATTGACCGCCGTCTTTTGAAGCTGCATCTCCAAGAACTATCCGCATTATCGGAAAATTCTCCCCGACGGGCCGTTCTACAGAAGGAGATTGAACAAATCAAAGCCAACTTACACGGCGCCGAGTGTATCTTAACACGCTATGGAGACGCCGCTGATTCTGCTCGGGATGCTTTGAGACGGGCTGACGAGCGTCTGTTTTTGGCATTCCACTACGTACGCGGCTACACAATGGAGCGTACCGCCGAAGAAATGTGTGTCAGCCGCGACTCCATCTATCGCATTCGCCGCCGTGTGATCTCCCGAGGCGAAATTCCCGAAGAGTATATCGAAGAGGCAGGCATCACTTCCCTGCACGCATTCCAAGGCGACGATTTTCCCATTGAGCCTCGGCGCAACGTACTGCAGTCTTGCTTTGCCGGCGCTCCCAAAGGCGTCACCGACTCCCTGCTTTCCGCCTGCCCCTGAGCAGACTTTCTGATAAATCATTCCACGAGGGGGTTTACAACCCCCTCTTTCTGTGCTATAATAGATATAATGATAGATTTATCTTTGAATGAAAAGGAGATCCTATGGAAATCAGAGATTTACTGCGCCTGCACGGTCAGGAGAAACTGCTTCGCCATTACGAGTCCCTCCCTGCCGATGCACAGGAGAGACTGGCTGTACAGCTGCGAGCCGTAGATTGGAGCCTTCTCTCCCTGCTTGGCGGTGAGAATCACACCAATCCCCGGGGCGAGCTGGCACCTCTGGGTGCGCTGGAGCTTGCCGAGATCGAAAAAGATCGGGCTCGCTACACCGAAGCAGGCATCGAGGCCATCCAAGCCGGCAAGATTGCCGCCGTTCTTTTGGCAGGCGGTCAGGGCACCCGACTTGGCTGGGATAAGCCCAAGGGAACCTACAACATCGGCATCACCCGTCCGCTGTATATTTTCGAATGTCTGATCCGCAATTTGCAGGACGTTACCGATATGGCCGGCCGCGCGATCCCTCTTTATATTATGACCAGCGACAAAAACAACGCTGACACCGTTGCTTTCTTCGAGGAGCACGATTATTTCGGCTACGGCAAGGAAAACGTTCGCTTCTTCGTGCAGGAGATGGCGCCCGCCGTTTCCTTCGATGGCGATCTGTATCTGGAAGCACCCGACAGACTGGCGCTCTCCCCCAACGGCAACGGCGGTTGGTTCTCCTCTCTGGAGAGAAGCGGATGCCTTGCCGAGATGAGAGAGCTGGGCGTGGAATGGCTGAACGCCTTTGCGGTTGACAACGTCTGCCAGCGGATCTGCTCCCCCGATTTCGTAGGCGCGACCCTGCTTTCGGGCAGCGACTGCGGTGCGAAGGTGGTTTCCAAGGCATTCCCCACCGAAAAGCTGGGCGTGCTGTGCCTGGAGGACGGCAAGCCCTCCATCGTGGAATATTACGAAATGACCGACGATATGATCACCCTCCGAGACGATCGGGGCGAGCTGCTCTACCGTTTCGGCGTCATTCTGAACTATCTGTTCAAGATCGAGAGCCTCGTAGAGATCTCCAACCGCCATCTGCCCGTGCATATGGCCGAGAAGAAGGTCCCCTATATTGACGAGGACGGCAATTTCATCAAGCCCACCGAACCTAACGGCTTCAAATTCGAGTCGCTGATTCTGGATATGATCCATATGATGGACGCCTGCCTCGCCTACGAGGTAGTCCGCGAAACAGAATTCGCCCCCGTCAAAAACGCCACCGGCGTGGATTCGGTGGAGAGTGCTCGGGAGCTCTTAAAGCGTAACGGCGTTACGCTTTAAGAGTCCCCGGGGCTTCGCCCCACGTCGTCCGCTTCTGCGGACGACTCCCCCCTTAGGTACCTTTTTGAAAATAGGTACCTAAGAACCCCCAAAAACTTCCAAAAAGCCCGACGAATACTCGTCGGGCAGGAAGTTGGATTGGATAGCAACGCAACACATTCATAGTCGGCAAGTGGTGCTTGCCGACTTTTAAGAAAAGTTCTTTGGAGGTGCGGAACCCAGATGTTCGTTGCAGTTGCAAAGCAACTGCGACGAACTCCCACGTAATTCGGCAAAGCCGAATTACAAGTTCTATTCAAGAAGGGTTCCAAGATAAAAAATGGCAGAGACGATTTATACGATACCGATTAACGAAGTGTTTGAGGCGGGAATGGAGGAGGACACCACCCAGGGCTGTCCCTTCTGCACGCTGGCGGCCAAACTGGAGAGCGACGAGCTGGATCTGATTTTGGGCGCATCTATGATGGAGCCCGACATCCGCATTCAAACCAACAAGCTGGGCTTTTGCCCCGATCATTTTTCCAAGATGCTTCGCCACGGCAAGCGTCTGCCCTTGGCGCTGATATTAGAGAGCCATCTGAACGAGCTGAAATCTGATACGATGAAGAAGGGCGTAGTAAAATCCCCCGAAAAGGCTGCCGCCCGTATCCGGGAGCTCAACTCCACCTGCTACGTTTGCAAGCGTATCGGTGACAACTATTACCGTATGCTGGCCAACGCCGCCTATATGTGGGGACAGGATTTCGACTTCCGCAAGAAGTTTGCCTCCCAGCCCTATTTATGCGGACGGCATTTCGCCGATATCTGCGAGGTTGCCAAGAAAGAGGTAGGCAAGCGCCTTGCCCCCGATCTCTGCGCCGCCGCCGCTCAGCTCTACGGCAACAAGCTGGAGGATCTCTCGGACGAAGTCTCCCGTTTCTGCCGCTCCTTCAATCACAGCTATCAGGACGAGCCCATCGGCAACGCCGCCACCAGCGTAGAACGCTCCATCGAATTTTTAAAATAATTATTTTTCAGCACTGCCGAAAAATTTCCAAATCATCCCCGACAGCAAAGCTGTCGGGGATACTTCACGTCGGCCAGCGGCAGAATGCCGATTGCCGACACTTCACTGCGTAGCAACTTCACGCATCACGCCCAAGGGCGTGATGCACTTCACTGCAAAAAGCTCCCGCCATACAGCGGGAGCTTTTTTGCTCAAATCTCGCCTTCTTTTCTCGGTCCGGGGCAAACGAGGTGCTCGCCGTTCCAGTAGAGGGGATCAATGGCGAGATCACGGGGATGAATCTTGCCGGGGGCGTGGTGGGTGTGATAGATCAGCGCAAGCTCACCGTCGGGGGACTTAGTGATGCAGTGGTGACCGCAACCGGAGATCTCGGTGGTGTTGCCCACGAGAATGGGGTTCGTCTCGTCACGAACAAAGCCTTCCAGGGGATGATCGGACAGAAGTGCCGCTACGCAGTAGAAGGGGCTCTCAAAATGGCTGCCCGAGTAGGTGAGGACGTACTTGCCGTCGAATTTCAGCATATAGGGCGCCTCGGCAACCGGTGCCTGCTGGCACTCGTAGGGTGCTTCGGGATAGATAATGGGGCGCTCACTGCCTTCCACCGGCTTCAAGGTAGCGGGATCGAGGATGCAGCCGTACAAACCGTAGCGATGATCCTTTCTCCAGCTGACGTAGTAGAGGTAGATGGTGCCGTCATCATCAATGAAGATGTGACCGTCGATGGAGTGATCGAAAAGGAAGTTCTCCTCGGGAACGAAGGGTCCCTCGGGAGAGGTGGCGGTGAGCAAGCCCAGATGCTCGTGCACCGATGCCGCCATCAGCAGTCTGCCGTCGGGCAGACGCTTCACGTCGGGGGCCCAATGCCATTCATCCATTCCCCAAACGGGGCCGGTGATAGCGGTGCTCGGCTTCTTCTCCCAATGTACCAGATCGGTGGAGGTCCACACGTCGTAGCGGTAAGAGGTGGCGTAGAGATAATATACGCCGTTCTCAAAATACACGTCAGGGTCAGCATAGCCGATGAGAATCGGGTTTTGATACTTGGTTTTCATAATAATCCTCCATTTTAGTTGGGTTCAATCGCCTTGCCGCTCAGACGGTAGGCAAGGTCATTTTGTCACATTCAAAGACAATCGTCCACTTGCTGTCGTTTTTTGCCGTTTGGCCAAACTGATTGTGCTGCAGAATTCGCTCGAATCCATTGGCCGTTTCTGCAATATATGCAACCAAACCGGCTGTTTCTTTATAATCCGGGGATTCCAGCATTGCACTTGCCATTTCCTCGGTCATATGATACCGTCCGGTTTTGCTATCGTAGTCGGCGTACTGAAGATCCAGATGCTGGATATTCTTGGTAATTCCCAGCATCTCATCCAGCAGCTTGGCAGCATCCACCGGTTCGCCCTCGGTTTTGGTCCAGACGCCGTTTTTGTCGCAGCTGTACTTGGTGCCGGTGGCGATTTCGATATAGTATTCCTCGTTCTCGTTCATACCGGGAACAAACAAATCGGTGACGTTCTTGCGATACAACAGCGCCCCGTCATACTTCACCACGTAATCGGTGGTATATCCGCCGCTTTCCACAATGGAATGGATGGTGAAGGATTTCGCTGTCAGAACGGATGCGTACAGCTCCGAGGGCAGCTTGGATTTTTGATTCTCTTCCTTCTTATCGCCCTTATCGCCCTTATCGCCGGAATCCTTGTCGCCTTCCTTGTCATCCTCTTTGTCGTCGGTATCTTCAATCTGTTCGTCCTCTTCTTCGCAGGCAACGAATGCAGTCAGCGAGGTCATCGCCAGCAGTCCCGCCAGCAGAAGCGATAGAATTTTTCTGTTCATTTTGATGTGTCTCCTATTGTAGTCACTTTTTAATTAGATGCTCCGCCAAAATCTTCCTCATACTGCTTAATCGCAGCCTTGATGATGGCTATAGCGGCATTTTCGTCGCCTACTTCGTCCACAACGGTCTCCTTGTTCTCCAGATGCTTGTAAACCGTGAAGAAATGACGCATTTCCTCGTACACGTGACGAGGCAGGGCAAAAATGCTGCGATAGCCGTTGTAGGTGGGGTCGGAGAAGGGGATGGCGATAATCTTCTCGTCCAGTTTGCCGTTGTCCATCATCTTGATAACGCCGATGGGATATACCTGTACCAGCGTCAGGGGATGAATGGGCTCGGAGCAGAGCACCAACACGTCCAGCGGGTCGCCGTCATCGGCGTAGGTGCGGGGGATGAAGCCGTAATTGGCAGGATAGTGAGTGGCAGTATAAAGTACACGGTCCAGCTTAATCAGACCGGTTTCTTTGTCCAGCTCGTATTTGTTGCGGCTTCCTGCGGGGATCTCAATCACCGCATAGAAGTCGCCGGGTTGAATGCGTTCAGGTGAAATGTCATGCCAGATATTCATAAGATATTTGTTCTCCTTTTCTTGGGGAACTTTTTGAAAAAAGTTCCCCAAACCCCTCAAAAACTTCTATTAGCAAAACCGCAAGCGGTTTTGCGGGAATGGATTTGAGAGATGTTTGTTCCAATCGGGCAAGTATGTGCCCGATTTTATCAAGTTTTTGGGGATCCAACCCCTTTTTTCAAAAAGGGGTTGGTGGGGTATGGGGCAAAGCCCCATATTATAGTTTCTTCACCGTCATCTCGGAGATGCCGAAGCACTCACGGGTGACGCGCAGACCTACTCGGCCGGAGGGGTTGCCCATAGGGATGGCGTACTCGAAGGCGAGGTCGCCGTCCAGGTAAACGGTGAGCTTCTGCCCTTCTGCCACTACCTTCAGGGTGTGGGTGAACATTCCCTGATGATCCAGCGCATAGGAGACAAGGCAACGCTCGCCGTACGCCCATTCGTTGAGGGTCAGCTTGTTATGGTCGATGCGAACGGTGTAGCCGTAGCCCGAAGAGGCAGGCTGTGCACTGTAGAAGCTCTCCTTCTGCATCCGCAGGAGAAGCTCGGCAGAGCCAACCGTCAGATCGGCAGTGCCGTGGATGGTTGCGGTAAGCTCGTAGTCGGTCCAGCCGTGGTCGCCCGTATAACCGTAGCCGTTGCCCTCGGCGCAGGAAACACCCATATACTTGCTGAGAAGGCTGGTTCTTCCCTTCCAGCCCAGCACCTCAACGGCGTCGGTGAGCTTGCCGTCCTCTACCAGAACGGTATCTACAACCTCAGAGGCGAAGGACAACTCGAAGCTATCGGCAGTAAAGGCGGAATTGGCGGTAAAGGTCAGATCCTGCATCCCTGCAGTGAGGTCAACCGTCCCCAGCACTACCTTGGCAGAGCCGTCGCGGTCGTACTTGGCAGGCGCGGATACCGCCAGCGTAACGCCGTTTACAGTGACTGCCACGATATCAGCCACGTCCCGAACGGTTGCGGTGAGCAGATATTTGCCGTCCGCCTTCACGTTTACGGGATAGGTGAAGGTCATTCCCTCAGCAGTGGGAACGCAGAAGATCTCCATGCCGTTTTCGCGGCAGGATACGGTGGGGTTGCACTCGACGGCGTGGACGGCATCCATTCTGCCGGGCACACCCTTGCGAGCGACCTTGTCGGAGTTGCCGCCGGCATAAACCGAGAAGCCTACGAAGCCGACCACTGCCTTTTCGGGCAGCTGCGCAAAGCCGAACTTGCCACCCTTCACGGTGGATTTCCAGCTAAGGAAGCACTGATTGTTGTTCAGCAGCAGCTCGCTCTTCCCTTCTGCGGTGCGGCTGATGCGATAGGCGTTGTTGGAGCGCAGGTTCACGTTCTTGGGGAGCGTGCCCACAGCCACCGTCTTGCCCTTTTCGGTAACGGTGACGATTCTGCCCTCCACGCCAATCCGTCCGTCTCCGCCTGCATAGGCAATGACGAAATCCTTGCCGCGGGCGTTGACGTTGACCTCAGCGGTATAAACGGCAGGCGTTGCCTCTTTGGTAAGCAGGAGGGCTTCGCCCTTCTTGGTAGTTTCCATAAGCGCATCCGCACCGCGCACAGACCAGTCGGCAGTGGCAGGCTTTTCCTGATCCCACCAAATGGTGTTGGCGTACATTCTGGCGCCGTTGAAGAAGAGGCGATCCACGTTCATACTGCGGTGATGAGGCTGCTTCACCAGCTCGTAGCTGTGGTAAATGATATAAGCGCCGTCCATATCGGGGGCAACGCAAGAGGAGCTGTGACCCAGACCGTGGAATTCATCGCCCACCTCGGCGAGGATCACACGGTTTTTCATATTCACATAGCCCGACACGGGAGAGGTATCGGACACACTGTATGCAACTTTATAGCACTTAGACAGCAGATGGTTGCCGGTATAAGTGAGGAAGTATCTGCCGCCGTGGCGCAGAACCAGCGGTCCTTCGGTCCAGCCGTTGAGGAAGGACTGAGGGATGGGCTTGCCGGGCAGATCTACCGTCTCGGGATCAGACATCATATGATAATTGATGCCGTCCTCTTCCGCACGGTAAAAATAGCTGTCGCCATTGTCGTCGATGAAGAAGCTGCCGTCGATGCGCTGACCGATGCGGTCGGAGATCAGCTTGTAGGGGCCTTCGGGGCGGTCGGCACGGAGCAGATAGTGTCCGTTGCCGTGGGGAGAGGTGCACATATAGAACTTGCCGTTGTTATAGATCACCTCGGGAGCGTATCCGCCGCAGATTTCGGGGATATCGCAGGCCACACCCATATGCACCCAATCAATCAGGTTCTCCGACTTCCAGCAATAGAGGTAGGAGGGCGCACGTCCTGCGGAGAAATACAGATAGTAGTCTCCGTCATAGCGCATCACGAAGGGGTCGCCGGTGCTGCCGGGCTCGGGGGCTTTGAAGGGATTTCTGTACAAATTCTTGTTCTCTTCCGTTGTCATAGCAAATTCCTTTCTGCGGAATATCCGCATTCTTTCCAGTCGACTGGAAAATTATATGGGGCAAAAATGCCAAAAAGTCCCCTCGACCCCCAAAAACGTTAGAAAGATGTGTTTCTACTTCTTGTTGTGGGTCTTTGAGGGGACTTTTGATGATTCACCTGTCAAAGATGAATACGGTATGAATTTGGTTTTATTCTTCCAATTAAGGATTATGAACTTATCTAAGGAAGCAATTCGGCATAGCCGAATTGCAATTTGAGAAGGGGGAAGAAACCATCTCAAACGCCGAAGTTTTCTTCCCCCTTCTCAAACTCTTCCCCTAACTTCCTTGGCTGGGGTCTTTGCAAATTTAATACTTAAGAGAACAAACTTCCTTCATTGTTCATT
>JAFTMF010000186.1 GCA_017452565.1 Clostridia bacterium | reverse complement strand
GCACTCTTCGTCATGATCGTGGTGGTGATGATGATGGTGACCGCCACAATGAGGACAGGTTTCCTCTTCGGTCAGTGCATTCAGCTCAGCGGCAAGAGTGGAGGTCTGCTCCATAGCGGAGAGAATCTGCGCACCGGTGAGATCGTCCCAAGGAGTAGTGACGATAA
Source organism: Clostridia bacterium (assembly GCA_017452565.1). Taxonomy (GTDB): domain Bacteria; phylum Bacillota; class Clostridia; order Oscillospirales; family CAG-272; genus CAKSQF01. Next base: position 2,807 of record JAFTMF010000186.1, on the reverse strand, counting down.
CCGCATCTGCGTTCTTTTCCCGCAGGAGAGCTACGGTATCGGCAATCTTCTTCTCGGAGCAGGTCTGAGTGTGGCTGAGAACGATGGCGCCTGCATTTTCGATCTGGTCATTGTAGAACTCGCCGAAGTTCTTCATATACATCTTGCACTTGTTGGCATCGGCAACGGTGGTGTAGCTATTCAGCACTACGTCATCGGAAAGCACGGTCTGTACCGCACGGATAACGTCGGAGAGCTTGCCTACGCCCGAGGGCTCGATGAGGATACGGTCGGGAGCGTACTCTGCTACTACCTGCGCCAGCGCTTTGGAGAAATCGCCTACCAGCGAGCAGCAGATGCAGCCGGAGTTCATCTCGTTGACGGTAATGCCTGCATCCTGCAGGAAGCCGCCGTCAATGCCGATCTCGCCGAACTCATTTTCGATGAGGACAACCTTCTGTCCTGCGTAAGCTTCGGATAGGAGCTTTTTGATCAGGGTAGTCTTGCCGGCTCCCAAAAAGCCGGAGAATATATCGATTTTGGTCATTTTAAATCAGAACCTTTCCTATAAACTTGTATAAAATTATAGATACGCTATTATTTTAGCACAGATTCGTGATTTGTCAAGGGCTTTTTGAAAAGTTAGGCGATCAGCTCCAGCCGTACTTGATGATGTAATAGATTACGTAAACCCAATTGAGCAGTCCGTGCAGGATCGCCCAGCCGATGGATTTCCACTTGGTGTAGGAGAGCACCACCGCCAATGCGGCGCCCACAGCTGCACCTGCATCCACCGATTTTTCAACGTGTACGTGCTTCTCCACCGTCCACTTGCGCTCCTTCCCGTAGATCAGCCGCTCGATGTCAACCTCCAGTATGCCTGCGATTTGATGTAGGGTGTCGATATCCGGCTGGGTCTTCTCGTTTTCCCAATTAGAGACAGCTTGACGGGTGACACTCAGACGTTCTGCAAGGGCGTCTTGGGTGAGTCCCTTCTCTTCTCTTGCTTTTTTGATATTTTTTCCAACCATATGATTTCCTCCGATAGATTGCTTTTTCTGCCTTTATTGTACGCTGTGGAGGAGCTTTTGTCAAGCAATGATTCATTGCAACCACCATTTTAGGGCATTTTTTCAAAGCAAGAATCTGTTGCGCACTCTTTTTCTTGACTTTTGGGACAGTGTATGGTATACTTTAGGCAAACTATTTCTATGAGGTTCCATATGAGCAAACAAAAATCGCCTTCTACCAAGGCTTCCAAGGCGTCAGCCCTGTTTTTAACTCTCTTTCAAATCCTGCTGTTATTTGCAATCGGTGCTATCGGCGGATTGTGTATGAATCGTCTGTTTAACAAAGCCTCCACCGGCAATTTCATCTATCTTATAATCTTTGCCTATCTTTTTGCTTCCTACTATCTCCAGATTATCATTCATGAGGGTGGACATTTGGTGATGGGGCTCATCACCGGCTACCGTTTTCTGTCCTTTCGGATCGGAAGCTTCATCTGGTTAAAACGAAACGGAAAGATCAGCTTCGGACGCTACAATATCCCGGGAACCGGCGGACAGTGTCTGCTGCTTCCGCCCCCTGTCAATGAAGACGGATCATTTCCCACAACCCTTTATAATATGGGCGGCGTGATCTTCAATCTGATCACGGCACTGATTTCGACATTGCTGGCACTGCTCCTTCGCCCTATGCCCTATATTGCGCTGTTTTTCGTGTTTTTCGGGCTGATCGGTATCTACTTTGCCATAGTGAACGGGATCCCCTTTCCCCATGCTATGATCCCCAATGATGCCGTGAATGCACGGCTGATCCGCAAGTCTCCCACCGCAATGCGCGCATTCTATCTAAGCGAGCGGATTCTGGAGGGGATTGTCAATGGTCAGCACATCTATGAGCTGCCCGATGAATGGTTCGAGCTTCCTTCCGAAGAAGAAATGCAAAACAGCTTTACCACAACGATCGCCGTCATGGCTTGCGAGCGGCAAATTAGCAAGCAGAATTATACGGGTGCCAAGGATATGATTCGCTCCCTGCTGGATGCCCCTATCGAAATGGCTGATTATCACCGCAATTTGCTGAAGTGCCATCTGATCGTATGCCTTTTGCTCACCGATTCTACCGAGGATGAAGTCAACGCAGTGCTGACCAAAGAGCAGAAAAAGTTTATTCAACTGTTCTCTTCTACTTTGGAGGGAGTCATTTGCCAATATGCACTCTCTATGCTATGGGAAAAGGATTCTAAAAAATCCGATGTTGCAGAGGTTCAGTTTGCTAAACTCAAAGAGCGCTACCCGTACCCTGTGGAAGCGGAGGAGGCACAAGTGCGGATGCAAACGATCCGTCAGAAAGCCGTAGCCAATTCCGCCATCCCCACGGTTTCCCAGTGGAAGGAGCAAAAATGAGCATCCTCTGCCAAATCGTCCGCTCCAAGCGGCGGACCGCTGTGTTTTCCATCACCCGTACAGGAGAAATTCTGCTCCGCATTCCCTATTGGATCACCGATCGGGAAGCTCAGCGGCTGATTGACAATAATCAGGACAAGCTCCGTGCGCTCACCGATCGTTGGGAACGGGCACAAGGAGCCAAGCCCGTCTATCGGGACGAGGATATTCCTCGGTTAAAAGAAATGGCTGCCAATATACTCCCCGGTCGGGTACAGTATTGGTCGGCGCGGATGGGGCTTACGCCCGCATCGGTCAAGATCACCTCTGCTAAGGCTCGCTTTGGCAGCTGCAATAACCGTGGGAGTATTTGCTTCTCTTGCTTTCTGATGCTCTACCCCGACGATGCCATTGATGCGGTCATCGTCCACGAGCTGG
>JAFTMF010000185.1 GCA_017452565.1 Clostridia bacterium | reverse complement strand
TTTCCAAAGAGAACCGGGCGGCGATTGGATCGTACAATCCCGTCACTATGAGCTATCCGATCTCCTCAGCGATCCGGACAACCGACAATGGAAAGGCGCACTGAAATACGATGCCGCCTCCTACGGTCAATACGATGCGGAAAACGGCCGCTATCCCCTGAACCCCGACGTGCTGAGCAGTACACTGTCCTTAGACAGCAACATTGCAGTTCATGGATATATGTCCTGCAAGGACGGCGTGTACACTTTCAGCGTCTTTGAAGACCACGGCGCTTACACCCTTGAAACGGTAATCAACGTCCTCTTCCGGGCTGATGAAGTAAAGCTCCCCGATGTGGAGACAGACTAACTATCGAAAGCGATCCCATACTATGAGAAGCGAAACATTATTAAAGCCAACTGACAAAAAGAACAAGGCCAACACCATCGGGATTATAGCGTTTCTGATCGTGACAAGTATCCTGCTCATTCGCCTTCGTGTGTACCATTTCGTGGATACGGTTCTGTTCCCTCACTGGCCCGTGGCGCTTGTTTGCGGGGCGCTGATCGGCGCACTTATAACCTTTTGGCTAAAAAGAATCGAGAAGCAGGGAAATATCAAACTTTTCGTGATTATGACGCTTTTGAGCATCTTTTTTGCAGGAGCTATGATAGCCCATCTCAATCACTATCTGGATCCCAACGAGCCTGTCATACACACGGTGGTCATCGAGGACAAGGACTATGAACGCCGGAGAAGGAAAAGCTTCTTACCGGGCTACTACGAGTTTACAGTAACCGTAGACGGCAAGACCTATGACATCGACGTCCCCCGTGAGCACTATCAAAGCTGTCAGACCGGTGACTTGTACGTCATCGAATACCATACCGGCGCATTTGGCGAGCCTTACTACATCGCCGCAGGCAAAGCTACCGACGATGCAAATCCACCCACTCCGTAAGCGAGAAAAAAACATCGGCACTTCGATTGGAAGTGCCGATGTTTGATTTTACGGGGATATTACCGCTCTCAGCGGTGAGCATTACACGCTATGCTGATCCAGCCAAGCGTCCAGCTCGGCAACGATGTCCTTCAGCGTGCCTTCCTTCAGAGGAGACTTCAGGCCAACCGCCTCGATAAGTCCCACGAAGGTCTTGGTGCCGCCCAGCTTTACGAAGTCCAGATACTTCTCCCAAGCGAACCCCGCATCCTGCAGGTGCAGGGAGTAAAACTCCAGCGACATTGCCTGCGCCATACAGTAGTCCAGATAGTAGAAGGGATAGATATAGATGTGGAGCTGTCTCTGCCAGCCTGCACCTCTGCCGTAGAAGGGGACACCCTCCATATCCAGATAGGGGCGGTAGATCTTCTCCAGCTTCGCCCACTCGGCGTTACGCTCTGCGGGAGTCAGCTCGGGATGAGAATAAACGATCTCCTGGAAGTGGTCTACCATAGTGCCGTAGGGCAGGAAGATGAGAGCATCCTCGGCGTGTGCCTGCTCGTACTTGGCGGTATCCTCCTTGAAGAAGAGGTGATGCCAGGGAGAGGTGAGGAACTCCATAGACATAGAGTGAGTCTCACAGCCTTCCATGGAGGGCTGACGGCTCATGGACCAGGGAATGTGGCGGTATGCCATAAATGCGGCAAATGCGTGACCCGCCTCGTGGGTGAGGACGTCCACGTCTCCGGAGGTGCCGTTGAAATTGGAGAAGATGAAGGGACACTGATACTCGGACAGCTCGGTGCAGTAGCCGCCGGGGGCCTTTCCCTCCTTTGCCAGCACGTCGAAGAGGTCCATCTCAAACATCTGCGCGATGAAATCGGCGGTCTCGGGGGAGAGCTCGGTATACATTTGCTTGCCTGCGGCCAGGATCTCCTCGGGAGTGCCCTTGGGCGTGGGGTTGCCGTCGGGGAAGACGAAGCCGTTATCGTAGAACTTGAAGTCCTCCACACCGATGCGCTCCTTCTGGCGCGCTTTGATCTTATTGACCACAGGGACTACGTCCTCGATGATCTGACGGCGGAAGGTAGCAACCTCGGGGAGTCCGTAGCAGTTGCGCTGACGACGGAGGTAGCCCAGAGGAACGAAGGTATCGAAGCCCAGCTTTTTCGCCTGCTCGGTACGGTTCTTCACCAGCTTGTCGAAGATTTCGTCGAACTCTGCCTGGTTGGCGTCGAAGAAGCTTGCCTGCGCCTCTACTGCCGCCTTACGGACTGCACGATCGGGAGACTGGGTATAGATGCCCAGCTGTGCCACGGTGAGCTCCTTGCCGTCGAAGGGGATTTTTGCGGAAGCGTAGAGCTTCTGATAAGCGGAGGTGAGGGCGTTCTCCTCCTGCATCAGGGGAATGATCTCGGGAGAGAAGGACTTGATCTCCATCTCGGTGTTGATAAAGGTGACCTCGCCCAGCTCCTTTTCCAGTTCCCCGCGGAAGGGAGAGTTCAGCATTGCCAGCGAGAGCAGCTGAGACTTTTCGGCAATCAGCGGACCTACCTGATCGTAGTAGGCTTTTTCCTCTGCATAGAACTCGTCTCTGGTATCCACGGAGTTGCGGATAGAGGCGATGGTTGCCATCGTACCGAAGGCGGAGGAGACCTTCTCCACGTCACGGAGCACACAGAGCTGCTCAGCTGCGGAGGCGGCACTCTCGAATCGCGCCGCCGCATCGGTAAGATCGGCCAGCAGCTTGTCCACGTCGGGACGCACGTACGGCATTTCGGAAAATTTCATAGTTTGATCCTTTCTTCACAGAGACACTTCCGAAGGAAGTGTCTCTAGCCTTCTTCAAAAACTTCTTTTAAGCAAAATTGCTTTGCAATTTTGCGGGATTTGTCTTCGGGGGCTTTGAAATATGGTGTTAGGATTATTCTACCACAACCCAAGGGCAAATGCAATAAAATCGCGGAAAAACCCAAGAAATTTTACAAAATAGCGATTGACAAAGCCATTTCCCTCGTGTACAATGGGAGCACAAACTGATTTGTTGAAAGGAACACGTCTATGGGTTCTGAACATACCAACACCGTTCCGTCACCCACGCTCACCCGCAACTGGGCCCCCGAGCCCGAAAAGATCGTCTCCGGGCTGAGTTTTACCGTGGATACCGACAAAATGCTCTCCCTTGCCATCCAGATTTCCGCCGGAATGCTGGAATCGGGTGCGGAGATCCACCGTGTGGAGGACACCCTCTCCCGTATCTGCCGTGCCTATGGCGCAAAAGAGGTGCAGGCGTTCTCCATCCCCTCGCTGGTAGCGGCTACTATTACTATGCCCGACGGTTATCATAAGACCGAGATTTACCGTGTCAGCTCCATCTCCAACCGCTACGATATTTTGGAGAATCTCAACGCCCTCTCCCGCCGCATCTGTGCCCGCCCCATCCCGCTGGATGAGCTGGAAGCGGATATTCTCAAAGCCAAAACCCCCGATTGCCGTCCCCGTTGGCTGCTGACTCTCTGCGGCATCGCGGCGGCTGCCGGCTTCACCCTCTTTTTCGGCGGAGACTGGCGGGATGCCATCGCCGCCCTTCCCGTGGGTGCGTTGATTACTTTATTGGATCTTTTCAAGCCCAAAAAGCTCCACGCGCTGGCTTTCACCGTACTGGTATCGGTGGCGGCAGGACTGCTTTGCATCCTCACCTACGCCTCCGGCCTTGCCTGCCATATGGACAAGGTGATGATCGGCGGTATTATGCTGCTGATCCCCGGACTTTCCTTTGGTTCGTCCATCCGTGAGCTGCTTTGCGGCGATATTATCGCCGGTTGTCTGCGAATGATTCAGGCACTGCTCACCGCCATCTGTATTGCCGCCGGCTTTGCCGTTGCCGTCGTGATGGGAGGTTGGTTCTGATGAATTCCGCACAGCTGATGAATATGCTCTTCACCACCGCCGTCATTGCCGTCAGTACCCTGATCTACGCCATCCTGATGCGGGTAAAGCTCCGCCACCTCCCTGCCATCGGACTGGGGGCGGGTATGACCTATCTCATCTTTGCCCTGCTCTTTCATTTCGGAATGTCTCTGCTTCTGTCCAATATGGTCGCCGCTATGGTAGCAACCTTCTACGGCGAAGTGATGGCACGAATCTTCAAAGCCCCCGTGACCATCTACTCCATCCCATCGATCATTCCGCTGGTTCCCGGTGGCAGCCTCTACTATACTATGGCTGCTTTGGTAGGCGGCAACGAGGCCGAGTTTATCAGCCGCGGCACCGACACCGTGATGATCGCGCTGGGTATCGCCATCGGCATCATCTCCGTCTCTGTCATCGGCGCATTCCTCCCCCGACCGGGGTTCAAGAAGAGGTAGCGAATGCCTCCGGCGGCTTAAGGACCCTTTTTGAAAAAAGGGTCCTTAAGAATCCCCCAAAAACTTTCAAAAAGCCCCGCAAATACTTGCGGGGCACAGTTTTCATAATCGCTCCGAGCGTAGGATCATCGAAATCCTTCATTCGGAGCGGTTTCTATATGCGCCGGGCAAGTATTTGCCCGGCTTAATAAAAGTTCTTGAGGGGTTCTTAGGGTACGGAATGTTCGCCGTAGGCGAACTTCCGTAATTCGGCGAAGCCGAATTACATCTTCTCTTCAAGAAGTTCCCCTAAGCGTTACTCTAAGCTCAATATATACTGCATGGCGATTCGGCCGGAGAAGCCGGAATGGCGGACGCTGAAGGTGCGTGCGCCGTCAAGAAGGGCTTTTTCATCCATCCCGATGCCGTGGAGGCGGGCGAGATGGAGTACCATTTCGAAGTACTCGTCCTGGGCAGGCTTGCCGAAGCGCACCTGCAGGCCGAAACGGTCGGAAAGGGAGATCTTCTCCTGAATAGACTCGTCCCGGTGGATGTCGCCGCCTCCTTCTCGGTCGGAGAAGGTTTCCTTGATCAGATGACGGCGGTTGGAGGTGGCGAAGATCAGCATATTGGAGGGTCGCTCGCACAGACCGCCCTCAATGGCGGCTTTCAGATACTTGTACTCCACCTCGAAGTCCTCGAAGGAGAGGTCGTCCATATAGATGGCAAAAGAATAATTGCGGCGGCGGATCTCGTCGATCACACGGGACAGATGAACGAACTGGTACTTCTGCACCTGAATCATACGGAGTCC
>JAFTMF010000184.1 GCA_017452565.1 Clostridia bacterium | reverse complement strand
TGGTGCCTGCAAAGCCACCGCCGTGGACACGGCAAGCGGAGGGCTTTTCGCTTGTACAATCGTTCAGATATGCCTCGGTGAGTGCCAGTGCCAGAGAAAGACCCTGCTCGGAGACGTTCTTGGTGGTGTAAACGTTCTGCAGATACTTGAAGGAAGAGTTGCCGGAAGCGCGTACGCCTGCCATAAATGCTCCAACGTCGCCTGACTTCAGAGCGGCGGTCTGTGCTTCCACTCTGCGGTTTTCCGCAAAGAAGTGGAGGGCACGGAGTATTGCACGGTCACCAACGCTCTCGCGGAGGGAGGGCAGAATTTCCATAAACTTCGCCTCGTCGGCGTCGCGAAGGACAGCGGTGCCCAGTGCGGCTGCAACTGCCTTCATTTCGGCAGGAACGGACGCATAGTCATCGTTAAGGTCGGCGTGGTTGCCGTGGGTGTCGATGATGCAGAGGGAGTAGCCCATTCCGGAGAGGTCGAAGGAGGGCTTCTCAACGATGGGGTTCTTGGGATCGGCAAAGTCGATGGCGATGAAGCCGCCCACTGCACAAGCCATCTGGTCCATCAGACCGCAGGGCTTGCCGAAGAATACGTTTTCGCTGTACTGAGCGATCTTAGCGATCTCGATATCGCTGATCTCGTTGTTGTACAGAGTGCGGATGATGTTACCAACCATTACCTCAAATGCTGCGGAGGAAGAAAGTCCGGAGCCTTTGAAAACGTTGGAGGTGGTGTAGGCACGGAAGCCGCCCACAGTGCAGCCTGCCTTTGCCATACCGTCGCACATACCCTCGATTACGGCGTAGGAGGTGAAGAACTTATCGGGATCTACCTTGATGTCGGCGATCTTGACACAGTCCTCGGGGAAGCCTGCGGACTTAATGCAGATCACGCCGTCGTCGGTTGCCTCTGCAACTGCGATGATGTCCAGGTCAATGGAAGCGGCCAGAACCTTACCGTGGTTGTGGTCGGTGTGGTTGCCCGAGATTTCGCTTCTGCCGGGAACCGAGAAGAGACGGAGGTTTTCGCCTTCGCCATAGTGCTCCTCGTAGCCTTCGATGGCAGAGATGTAGCGTGCTCTCTGCGCTTCCACGTTCTGTGCGCCGTAGAGAGTGGTGAGGGTAGCGTCCAGCTTGCCCTCGCTAACGTATGCTTTCAGCTGATATGTAGTCATATTTTGTACTCCTTACTTCTGTGTTCTTTTGGATGATTTCCAAGGAAAAACACCCTTACAGAGATGTATACAGTTATATTTATTATAGCAGATAAATTGTGAATAAACAATAGTCTGTCTCTAAAAAAATTGAAAATTTAGCTTCCTTCGGGCGGCGCAGATGGTAAAATTTATAATTTGTAAAAAAATGTTTACAATTTAGTCGGTTTTCGGTAGCAATGAAAGGAGCAGAAAGTGATATACTGTAAAGCAAGCAAACAAGACCGCACTGCGGTTTGGATCTGTTTTGGAATACGAGAAAGAAGGCGACTCTATGCCATTAAAAGATAAACGCGGGCTGCTCATTGCTAATGCCCGTGCCGGAAAACAGGGTGCAAAGCTATTGCTCTATCCCATTGTGGAGGGGCTTGCGCCCGAATATACCCTGACCGTCCATATGACCGAAGGTCCCGGGGATGCCCGCGCTACTGCTATGCAGGCAGAGGGATTTGACGCGCTCTTCGTCAGCGGCGGAGACGGTACGGTCAACGGTGCGGTGTCCGGTCTGGTGGAAGCGGGATTGGATATTCCGGTGGGCTATTACCCTTCCGGTACGGCCAACGATCTGGCAGCAACGCTGGGCTATTCCCGTGACAGCGTGGAAAACTCAAAACTGCTTCTGAAGGGCAAGCCGGTTCCCCACGATATCGGTCTGCTCAACGGAAAGTATCATTTTCTATATACCGCATCCTTTGGCGCATTTACAAAAGTGTCCTACGATACTCCGCAGGATCTGAAGAACGTGCTGGGACAGGCGGCCTACATCCTCAGCGGCGCTGCGGAGGTGTTCAATCTGGAGCCCGAGCAGATCACGGTGAAGTGGGATAACGGAGAGCTCCGTGATACCGACGTATTCTTCTTCGGCGTGATGAACACCCACTCTATGGGCGGCGTGCTGAAAATCTCCCCCGAGCGCACCGATCTGTCCGACGGACTTCTCGATCTGCTGATCATCAAGAAGCCTAAGACATTGACCGAGATGAATAACGTGGTAATCGATCTGCTGAGAAACAATCTGTACGACAGCAAAAATGAAAATATCATCTTCGCTCATACTGCAAACGTGGAGGTATCCATAGCCCGTCCTATTGCGTGGACGGTGGACGGAGAAGGAACGGCCGAGATGACCGAGGCCACCATCCGCACCATCCCGGGTGGCGTGAAGTTTATCCGTTGAAATAGCAAACCCCGACGAATTTGTGAAAATCCGTCGGGGTTCTCTTATGCGGTGATATCGAAAAAGCAGGGGATCAAGCTGTGCGGTTGATGGGCGATGATAGTTTTTTGAATGTGCTCTTTGATTTCGGACAAGGATTTTTGTGCCAAGCCTTTATCGCGGATCATAGTTTCCGCCCACATATATTTAGGATTGGCAGGATCTTGCCAACCGCCTGCTCCCAAAGAATCTTTTTGGCTGTCTATTGAAACATACTCAAACCAAAGAATCTCTTTGACAGTACCGCCGTATTGGAAAAGGAGATCTAAAAATTCATTCCAATTGCGGAAAATCAAATCGGGACAGACTTGATTTTCTGAAATGTATTGCTTTAATGGATCGATCATAATAACACCTTCTTTGATGAATAAACACACCAATAGGCTCTCCCTACGGGAGAGCTCCCGCGAAGCGGGTGAGAGGGCTGTCATTTCGTAGGCTTCATTCTTTCTTGAATTGTTTTGTCAATTATATGACAAACACTTTGAAAATGATCGTCGACCTCTCTGTTGGAAAATCGCAACACATACAAACCATATCGAGAGAGCACTTGTGTTCTTGCTTGGTCGTAAGATTTCCCTTCGGGAGTGAAATGGTGTGAACCGTCTAGTTCGATGATCAGACGGGCTTGATGGCAGTAGAAGTCAGCAATAAAATTATCGATGATACGTTGTTTGTAAATTTTAACAGGATAATGCTGAAGAAAGTCATACCATAAATGCTTTTCTTGTTTGGTCATATTACGGCGCAATTCTTTGGCTTTATCCAATAGATTGTTGTTTTTCTTTATGGGTTGTTTGTTCATAACCATTAATTTGTGAAGGGTATATCGGCGGAGCACGTTCTTTATAATAACGCTTTCTCTGTCGTCTACGGCGGAGCACGTTCCTTGATAACGCCCCTCTCCGTCGCCAGTAGCGGAACACGCCTTTTTGGATAACGCCCCTCTCCGTCGCCTACGGCGCCACCTCTCCCGGAGGGAGAGGCTTTTTATTTCAGCGTTCGCATAGCGTTGAGGATTGCAAGTACCGACACACCCACGTCGGCAAACACCGACATCCACATATTGGTAAGACCGAACGCCGAGAGAATGAGGAACAGCACCTTGATCCCGATGGCAAACACAATATTTTGCTTGGCGATGGCCATTGCTTTCTTGGAGATTCGCACCGCTTCGGCTACCTTCAGCGGATTGTCACCGGGGAGCACTACGTCGGCGGCCTCTATGGCGGCGTCCGAGCCGATTCCACCCATAGCAATGCCCACGTCAGTAGCTGCCAGCGAGGGAGCATCGTTGATGCCGTCGCCTACGAAGATCAGCTTGCCGCCCTCGGGGCGATAGCTCTCCAGTGCGGTGACCTTTTCCTCGGGGAGCAGTCCCCAACCGAAACGGCTGATGCCCAGCTGTGCGGCAACCTTTTCCGCACCGTTGCGGTTATCTCCCGACAGCATAACCGTTCCCACGCCCACGTTGCGGAGCTTGCCGATGGCCTCGGCAGAGTCGGCCTTGATGCGGTCGGAGAAGGTGATGGAGCCTCTATACTGTCCGTCTACGCTGACGTAAATAACGGTGGTGTTTTCCTCGGTAGAAGGGATTTGCACTCCCATTTCCTCCAGCAGCTTGCGGTTGCCGGCGGCAATGATGACTCCCCCGAGGGAGCAGGTGCGTCCCCTGCCCCGCAGTTCGGTGGACTGAGAGAGCTGTTCGGCCACTCCCCCGATCACTCCCCCGATCCCCTCAAAGGCTTCCAGCACCGTTTTGGCGATGGGATGGGTAGAGCCGTACTCCGCAGCGGCGGCATAGGCGATAAGCTCATTCGGGGTACAACTCACGGGACGGATCTGATCGATGGAGAGATGCCCCTCGGTGAGGGTTCCTGTTTTATCGAATGCGGCAATTTTAGCCGCAGACAGGTTCTCGATGGCGTAGTTATCCTTGAAGAGGATGCCGCGGCGGGCAGATCCTCCGATGGTGCCGAAGAAGGTCAGCGGAACCGAGATCACCAGCGCGCAGGGGCAGGAGATAACCAAAAAGTTCAGCGCACGGTAGAGCCAATCGGTAAAGCCTCCGAAGATCAGCGGAGGAACGATTGCCAAAAGGAGTGCCGCACCTACCACGATAGGGGTATAGTAGCGGGCAAATTTGGTGATAAACGCCTCGGAACGTGCTTTTTTGGCAGATGCATCCTCTACCATAGCGATAATCCGTGCGGCTCCCGACTCTTTTGCGGGGCGGAGGGCTCGGATTTTTAAGAGGCCGCTTAAATTGATGGCACCTGCGGCTACCTCGTGTCCTGCTTCTACCTCAACGGGGAGCGATTCGCCGGTAAGGGCGGCACAGTCCAGCGCCGCTTCGCCTTCCAGTATGATGCCGTCCAGCGGGATGCGCTCGCCTGCGGCTACCAAAAAGACGGTGCCTGCCTCGGCGGTTTCAGCTGCAATCTCGGAGGTATTGCCGTCGGGGGACACCACCCGCACCGTGTCGGGACAGAGCTTTGCAAGTGCCTTTACCGACCGTCTGGCGGAGCTGATGGCGTAGGACTCGAACAGCTCGCCCAGCGCTCCGAAGAGGAGAACTCCCACCGCTTCGGCGTGCTCGCCCAAGATCATAGCGGCGATGGATGCCACCGACATCAAAAAATGCTCGTCAAATACCTGTCCGCGGAGGATATTGCGGAGTGCAGAGGTGATGGTTTCGTGTCCTGCAAGGACGAAAGCAGGGAGATACAGCAAAATAGCCGCCCACCACGTGGGCTTCAAAATCGCCGACAGAATGACGGCGGCAATCAGCAGTGCGGCGGCGCCTAATATTTCATACAGCTTGCGCTTTTGGGAGCGGGAGAGCTTCATTTGAGTTCGATCAGCTCGCAGTCTGCTTCAACGGCTTGAACAGCCTTCACTGCGGCAGGATAAATCTCGGCGAAATCGCTCTCTTCTGCGGTGATGAACACCTTTTGAGCGAAGAATGCGATGGCAACGTCCTGCACGCCCTTGATTTTCTTAATCTTCGCTTCCGCTTTTGCGGCGCAGTTGGGGCAGTCGATATCGGTGAATTTGTAGATTTTGGTTACGGTCATAAGTATACTCTCTTTCTGGATTCGAAATCAGTTAAAATTTGGGATAGTTACCGCTCGGCAAGGTGCTCGATGGCGGTGTCTAAGATATTGCGGACGTGATCGTCGGCAAGGGAATAGAAGACTTGCTTCCCTTCTCTGCGGGCGGAAATCAGACGGGCTTGCTTGAGAATGCGAAGCTGATGGGAAATGGCCGATTGATTCATAGATAGGATAGTAGCAAGGTCGCAGACGCACATCTCGTGGCGGCAAAGCACCGTGAGAATACGGATTCGTGTGGAATCGCCGAAGACTTTATAGAATTCCGCCAGTTCGAAGAGAGTATCCTCGTCGGGCATATGCTCCTTCACCTCGGCAACTACCGATTCGTGTGCGCACAGAAATTCGCAAACCTCCACGCCGTTCTGTTCGGGCATTATTTCACCTCTTTTCGGTTTTCACATATGAATGATTGTTCATATGTTTATGTTATCACGCTTTTATGGGAATGTCAATAGAAAAAGTGCGAAAAAAGATAAAAATATTTTTGATTTAGGTATTGCTTTTTTGATTTTGATGTGCTATAATAGGAAAGTCCTGAATACAGGGGTGTAGTTCAGTTGGTAGAACGGCAGTCTCCAAAACTGCATGTCCAGGGTTCGAGTCCTTGCGCCCCTGCCAAGAAAAAAGCCGATTGCGAAAGCAATCGGCTTTTTTCAGCTAAATCCGCCTGCGGCGGAAGAAATCCACCTTCGGTGGATGAAATCGCTTCGCGATGAAATCCCGCTTCGCGGGGAGAAGGATGCGGCGGATTTAATTTCATCTGAAGCCGTAGGCTGAAGATTTCATCCGAACGGAGTGAGGATTTCATCGTGCGAAGCACGATTTCATTGACTG
>JAFTMF010000183.1 GCA_017452565.1 Clostridia bacterium | reverse complement strand
TTTGAGGGAAGGAGACCGAGCAGATATGTACAGTCGAAGAACCATTCGCACCGCCGGAGCCGCCTTGCCCTACGCCGAGCGCATCCCATCCACCGTCGCACCGCTTTCGGTCACACCAACCGCTCCTCGCATCGAGGAGCGAAGCGTGGCACTGCCTCCCGATTATACCGGAATGGCATTTTCGGACGCCGGTAACCGATCGGCTTTGCAAAATCCGGGGGATTTTCCCGAAACGATGATCCCTCCCGTGGAGGAGGACGCCGTCCTGCCGCCCGCTTTGTCATCGGAGACGGCGATAGAAGAGCCCATCGAAGATCCCCTCCCGGAGATAACAGATCCGCTATCCGCACCGGAGCCGGAAATGCCGTCGCCCAACGAACTGACAGAGGCACCCCATCCCGTCAGCGAGACGGAGTCTGCGCCCATTGGCGAGCCCGCAAAGGCAGAGCAACCCTCTGCCAGCGTCTTGCAGACGCCCATTCTCACCGCAGAGTTTCTGCGATCACTGACGCTGGAGGATCTGCTGCTCTTCTGGATGCTCCTGATGCTGATGGTGAGCAGTCAGGAGGATCAGATTTATTTACTCCTGGGGCTTCTGCTCTTCCACAGATGAGGCGGACCGTTTTCTGCGGCCGCCTAGAATCAGCATTGCCATCTGCAGAAGAGGCTTGCAGTTGAGGGCAACTACCGCAATCAAAAGCGCACCTTCTACGATAATCCAACCGGGGATGGATGAAGAAAGCAGAATCACCACTGCCTGAGCAGTCACCAAAAGGCTGCTCAGGAGATGTCTGCCCATATGCATGGGGAAGGGCTTGAGTTTCTTGGCCGTCCAAGCCCGCAGAGCGAAGGCTACTACGTAGCTGGCAAAGGTTGCCAGTGCGGCACCCATCGCACCGATGATAGGAATCAGCAGCAGGTTCAGAACAACGTTCACCACCGCACCTGCCATAGAGGTGAGGAAGGAGTACATCGACTTCTTCTCTGCCACGTACAGGCTTCCCAAGAAGGAAACCAGATTGAAAAAGACCATCGCAAGGGTGAGAACGGGAATATTCATCCACGCCTCGTGATATTCGGGCGCAAACATAATCACGGTAATCACCTTGGCAAAGGCAATGATGGCGCCCGCCATCAGGAAGACCACAGAGGTAAAAGCACCGAACACCTTCTCGTAGAAAGCGGCGCTGTCCTTGGACTCCCGCTCGTCCACGGCGCTGTTCCGCCACGCCGTGACGAAAATGCCAGAGATTGTCATCATCAGGGTAGGAATTTTATAGGATGCGGAATACAGACCGTTCACCGCATCACCGCACATCCAAGTGACCATAAAACGGTCGGATACGTTGGTGATCCACCAGAAGATATTGGCGGGGATCATCGGGATACTGTACTTCAGCATATCCATAATCGTGGACTTCTGCACCGCCTTCAGATCGAAGTGCCGCCAAAGCTTGCCGACGATAACCATAAACACCGTTGCGAAGAAATCCGCAACCGCAACCGACAGAACGTAGCCGATAAAGGACATCTGCAGGGGAATCAGGAAGATGATATTGAAGGTAATCACCAATGCGGTATTCAAAATACCCTGCACGGCGTAGAGCTTAAACTTGCCCTCTGCACGAATGAACTGCGAGCAGATGGTGTGGAGAATGGAAGAAAGAGCGTACACCACAACCAGCCATTCTCTGCCTTGCATATAGGGGATGGCGCAAAGGATGGGGATCACCGCAATCAGTAGCAGCGCACCCATTGCCGCGGTCACAAAACCGCCGCTGAAAACGTCCTTCTTGTTGTAGGAGCGATCCATCGCAAAGCGGAAAACCGCCTCGCCAATTCCCAGCGACAGCAGAGGAATGAGCAGGGTCGCAGTTTCGGTAATATTGGTTGCAATGGAATATTCCGCTTGGGACATCACCTCGGTGTACAAGCGTACCAACAGGTACACCAGCACTTTAGAACCCAGTTGTCCCAGTCCGATGATGGCAGTATTGCCCATCAATTTTTTGTATCTTTTATCTCCAGCCATAGCGACCTCCTACTGTAACTCTTTTTAGTGTAACACAAAAAACACTGATTTACAAGGGTTTTCAGGAAATTTGCGAAAAAGTGGGGCATAGAGTGGTATCAATCCCAAAATCTCCAAGGAGGGTCGGAGGACACTTTCTAACAGAAATCGCCTCCATACAATTATGCCTACATATCTACTGATTGCAGGGACTCGTCCCGAGGTCATCAAGCTCGCTCCCGTAGCGGCGGCATTGCGGCAAAAGGGAGCTGTGGCAGAGTTTTGCGCCATCGGCCAGCACGGCGATCTGCTGGACCGCACCTTTGCCGATTTCGGGGAGATTCCCCGTTATATCCCCATCCACTTTCGACCGGGACGGAGCCCCGATTCCCTCCTGGCAGAGATGCTGGAACGCCTTCCTCCCCTCTTTCGCAAACTCTCCCCCGACGGGATTCTCGTGCAAGGGGACACCACCACGGCGCTGGGCGGCGCACTGGCGGCATTCTACGGCGGGCTCACCTCGAGAGGAGGCGCACGGAGTACAGCTACCACAGCCGGAGCGCGAGGCATCCCTGACACAGCAGATGCACGAAGTGCTCCGGATTCGACAGTTGCACGGAGTGCTCCTATTTCGACAGTTGCACAAAGTGCAACTGTCATAGCCGGGGCGCTCCGCGCCACTGCTATAATCCATATTGAAGCAGGACTTCGAACCTACGCCTATACCCCTTGCCCCGAAGAAGGGCACCGTCGGATGATCGCTCCCCTTGCGGATCTCCACCTTGCACCCACGCAGCAGGATGCAGACGCCCTCTATCGCGAGAGAGTGCCGGGCAGGATCGTAGTCACCGGCAATAGCGGACTGGACGGTCTGCGGCTGATCCTCTCCCGTCCTGCCCCTTCTCTGCCCGCCGTGTCGGGACGTATCGTGCTCTGCACCCTCCATCGAAGGGAGAATTGCGATGCAATGCCAGCACTGCTGGCGGCACTGGGCAAGATCGTGCAATCGGTCCCCGACGTCACCGTTTTGTATCCTGCCCACCCCTCCCCCGACTTACTAAAAGCATCGGGGGAGTCTGCCAAACTCCCCCGATTGCAAATCCTGCCTCCCCTGCCCTATCCCGTCTGCGCCCACCTCCTCCCCCGACTCACCCTTCTCCTCACCGACAGCGGCGGTCTGCAGGAGGAGGCCGCTTATCTGGGCGTGCCTACGCTGGTACTACGTCAGCAGAGCGAACGGGGAGAGGCACCGTCATTGAAAATTATCGGCGCAGATCCCGAAACAATGGCCGCAGAAGCGGTTCGATTGCTCACCAACGAGGGAGAGCGGGCAAAGCTCTGCCGAAAATCCACCCGCTATGGGGATGGCTACGCCGCCGGACGGATGGCAGAGGAAATCCTACGCTTTTCCGTTGAGAGCGGACGGGGTTGACAATTCTTCCCTTTCGTGCTATAATAGGAGCACTATCATTCAGATGTTCTTTAGAGCAAGAAAGGAATTTTTATGAAAAGAATTACCAAACTCTCAACCTGTTTGCTCGCTCTGACTATGCTTCCTCTCTCCTTCATCGGATGCAACACCACTCCCTCGACTCCTCCCACCACCGAAACGCCCTCCACGGCACTTTCCATCGGCGAGGACTACGTGATCACCTGCCCCAGCGACGAAAAAACCGTTTCGCTGATCTCCCGTACCATCAAATACGCCTTCCGTGACGAGATCGGCATCACCATCCCGGTGAAAGAAGATTTCGTTCCCGATCCCTCTCAAATCCCCGAAAAAGAGATTTTGGTAGGCGAAACCACCCGTCCGGAATCGGAGGCTGCCTACAAAGCCCTCGGCGCAGACGAGTGGAGCGTATCGGTTGCCGGCAGCAAGATCGTCATTGCAGGCACCACCAACATTGCGCTGTCCAGTGCAGTAGACTATTTCGTATCCACCTACGTCAAGGGAAAGGCCGAGGTGCAAATCGCATCCGACGCTTTTTATAAGTCCTCCACGCCTATGTTGAACATCTCGTGGAAGGACGGCGAGCTGCAGACCGTCAAGACCACCGGCGGTTATCCCCGTCTGTACGCTCTGAAAGACGGCACGCTGCTGCTGGGTTGCGACGGAATGTCCGTGTACCGCAGTACCGACGGCGGTAAGACTTGGTCCGAGCCCGTCCACACCAGCCAGAAATACGCAGGCACCGCCAACGCCGCATTCATTCAGACCGAGGACGGAACGATTTATATGGGCTTCCGCTCTACCCGTCACTCCTCCAACGGCTCGTTCCACGCCTCCATCGAGGTCAGCTACAGCACCGACAACGGTTACACTTGGAAGCATCACTCCACCGTTTATTCCAACGTGGAGGAATCGGGCGTTTACAAAGGCGTTTGGGAGCCTCACTTCGGTATGATGAACGGCAAACTCACCTGCTTCTACGCCAATGACTCCACCAACGTCACTACTTATCAGAACATCGAATACAAGCAGTGGGATCCCGAAGCCAAGGAGTGGACCAACCGCACCATCGTTTGCAACGGCGAGGATCATCAGTCCCGCGACGGTATGCCGGTATGGCAACAGCTCTCCACCGGCGAATACGTTTGCGTCATCGAGGCCTTCAACAAGGACGACAACAATTGCTTTGCCACCAAACTGACCTATTCCACCGACGGCGTGAAGTGGTCCGAGCCGGTCACCGTTATGCGAGCGAAGAAGAGCGGCACCGTTTGCGCAGCGCCCTACATCGTAGAACTGCCCAACGGACAGCTGGTCATCAGCTGTCAGACCAACGAGCTGGACGGCACGCCCGATGAAGTGTTCTGTATGAGCACGGTAGTCTCCGACGGCACTCCCGTCTCCCAACTGACCGAGGATAACTTCTCGGAACACGATTATCCCTTCTACGATCAGACTCCCAACGCTTCTTCGATGTGGAACGGTATGTACGTTTGGAACAACTGCCTCTACGCTTGTTCCATCACTCCCTCCGGCGTGCGCATTAACCGTCTGGAGCTGGGCAAAGAGTAATCGATCCCCCAATCCTTGAAAGGACATCCTTTATGAACACCTTCCCCCGCAAACTGACTGCCTATCACACCGCCGGCCGGGCGATCACGGGCATTTGCGCTTTCTTTGCCGCCAATTGCTATCCGCTGGTTTATCTGACCCGGCAGGCGTGGTGGATTCCTCTTGCAATTTTGGTCGGCATTGCGGGAAATCTTCTGCCGCTTCTGCTTGCTCTTCCTTGGAAGAGCAGACGGCTGAAAGCTTGCTATCACGGTGCACTCTGTCTGGAAGCATTTCTCTTCTCCACCACACTCACCGTAGCGGTGCAGATTTGGTTTGCTACCGATCTGCTCCCCGATGGGTGGGTGCATCTGCTGTGGAGCATCCTTTT
>JAFTMF010000182.1 GCA_017452565.1 Clostridia bacterium | reverse complement strand
CCGCAGTTGCCGCCGCCCAGATAACCGCAGATCAGGATTTTCTTCATCTTACTGCTCCTTTTTGTCGATTTTTGCGGATCTATTGACATCGTTGGGATAGTATGCTATACTACCCATTGATTTGTACGATTTTAGTACAGTTAGTGTTACACCTGCGGAAAGGAATATGCAATGAAAATCCAGCTTTCGGATCATTTTACCTATCCCCGATTGATCCGTTTTGTAATGCCGTCTATCATTATGATGATCTTCACCTCCATCTATGGCGTAGTGGACGGTTTGTTCGTGTCTAATTTGGTAGGCAAAACCTCTCTTGCGGCGGTGAATTTCATCTGGCCTGTGGTAATGGCGCTGGGCGGAATCGGTTTTATGATCGGTACCGGCGGTTCTGCCATCGTGGGACAGCTGCTGGGCGAAGGACGGCAAGAAAAAGCACGCCGCACCTTCTCGCTGCTGATTTACGTGACGGTGATTTTAGGCGTACTGCTTACTGCCTTTGGCCTCGTGATCCTGCGTCCCGTGGCGGTTTTCTTGGGAGCGGAAGGACAAATGCTCACCGAGAGCGTCGCTTACGGCAAGATTTTGCTCATCGGCACTACCGCATTTATGCTTCAAAACGTATTCCAAAGTTTTTTGGTGACGGCGGAGCGCCCCAATTTAGGACTGCTCTTCACCGTAGCTGCAGGCATTACCAATATCGTGATGGACTGGCTGCTGGTAGGCGTGGCACGGTTGGGGATTGAAGGCGCAGCGCTGGCCACCATCCTCAGCTACGTGGTAGGCGGTGTGATTCCGTTGGTCTATTTCATCGTGATGCGTAAGGGAAACCTCTATCTGGGGGCTTGCAATATAGACTTGCGTGCACTGTGGAAAGCCTTTTCCAACGGTTTTTCGGAGCTGCTTACCAATCTTTCCCTGTCCTTGGTGAACGTTTTGTATAACTATCAGCTGCTCCGCCTCATTGGCGAGGACGGCGTTGCCGCTTACGGCGTAATTATGTACGTCAATTTTGTCTTTATCTCCTTCTTTATCGGCTATGCGGTGGGAACGGCACCCATTTTCAGCTTCCACTACGGAGCGGGCAATGCCGAAGAGCTTCGCAATCTGCGGAAAAAGAGCGTTCGCCTTCTGACTGTGACGGGCGTGGTGATGATTCTGCTGTCCGAGGCGCTGTCGTGGCCGCTGACCTCGATTTTTGTGGGCTACGATGCAGATCTGTTCAGCCTGACGTTGCGCGGCTTCATCCTCTACTCCCTGTCTTACGGTTTTTGCGGTTTCAATATCTTTGCGTCTTCCTTCTTCACCGCATTGGGAGACGGCGCGGCTTCTGCCATTATCTCCTTCCTGCGGACGCTGGTGTTCCAGCTTGCGGTTTTGCTGCTACTCCCCCTTTGGCTGGATGCCGATGGAATCTGGCTGTCAGTGGTGGTATCCGAAGGGCTTGCGCTGATCGTATCGGTACTCTTCTTGGCAGCAAAGCGCAAACGATTCGGTTATTAAACGAAAATACACCCGATTACAGGTACTTAACCTTGTAATCGGGTGTTTTGTTTGGTTTTAATCTTCTTCATCCTCGGCAGTTTTCGGTTCGCAGGTAACGGGAGGTGTTTCCTCTTCCTCTACCAGAACGATCTTTCCGTTCTCAAAATAACCGGTGTAGGTGAGACGCTCGTCATTTTTTGACCAAGAGAAGGTGCCCTTGCCGGTGACGGCGCCGCGATAGAAATCGCCCTCGTAGGTGTCACCGTTGGCCCATTTATAAAATCCCTTGCCGGTGCGGGTATCGTTCACGAATTCGCCCTGATAGTAAGCGCCGTCGGGGAAATAGAGCGAGCCTTTGCCGTCCTTGGCGTCGGATGCGAACTCGCCGATGTAGCGAGTGCCGTCTGCCCAGACGTAGGTGCCGTTGCCGCTGCGCATATCGTCGACGTATTCACCCTCGTAACGATCAAAGGTACCGTCCTCCAGCGCAGCCCAAGTATAAACGCCTTTGCCGTTTTTCTTGCCCTTGGCAAACTCGCCCTCGTAAACGTCGCCGGAGAGATAGGTGTAAGTGCCCTCGCCGTCCATATCGTTGAACACGAAGGTGCCTTCGTAGACGTCACCGCCGGAATAGGTCATTTTTCCTTTGCCGTGGCGCAGGAAGTAGACCATCTCGCCCTTGTAGGAGTCGCCGTTGGAATAGTTCAGCTCCATATACCAAACGGGCAGATCGTCGTCATCGTCTACCGGTTTGCCGGAGATAATCTCGGCAGAAGAGCCGTCGGCAAACTGCACCGTTCCGCTGATAGGAACGTTATCCTGCATTTTGCCGAGGAACACGATATCGCCGTGCTCGGAGGTGGGGAAGGTCTGATAGCGCAGACCGGAGGAGAAGAGCGCCACTGCAAAAATCGCAACGCCGATGATGGCTACGATGACGATTGCGAAGAAATACAGTCTTGCACTAAATCTTTTTTTGGAAATACGGGCCATTGGGTCCTCCCGTGAAAATTAGTAAATACGAATAAGAGACAGCAGAGTGGGCAGCCAAATGCAGGCGAGCACTGCAATTACGAAGAAAATGACGGCGGCAATGATCAGCGAGAAGAGGTCGGTGCCTTTGCTATCGTAGCGCAGCTGGGCGTCGATGCGTCTTTCTTCGGAAACGTAGAATTTGCCGATGTTCAGATCCAGCGCCTTTTCTCTTGCGCAGTACAGAACGCCGTCCTCGCCCTCGCGGTAATTGTCCTCAACCTCCCAAATCATTTTCCGCAGAGGTCCGCGGCCGGACAGCTCCCGACGGATGGCGGGGTGATTCTGATAGCCCAGCTCCGACAGAGTGAGGGCGGTATCGGGGGAATTGGCGCCCATTTCCATAACCTTGCGCACAAAACCGCCTACAACCTTTTTCTGATAATAATACATTACCGAAGCGATCATAAAGCCGATGTAAACCGCCCAGATGATCAGATTCAGACCGGAAAAGTTGAAAATGTTTTCAATTAGTCCTTGCATAAAAGGGCTCCTTTATAGAGAAATTGATTTTTACAGATATCCCTTTTATTTTAACACGGATTTTCGTGGAATTGATGAAATAACTGTGAAATTTCTGCAAACGAACCGATTATTTTGCTATGTTCCGGATCAGAGCGGGGCTTTTTTGATTTTTGCGAAGGCACGGGGATAGGCCGCAGGGGTGGGATGCACCTTTTCGATTTCCAAAATCACCCGTTCGCCGGCATCGCCCAGAGTGAAGGTTTTTTTGGAAATCAGCTTGCCGCCTAATTTGCGGATGGCGTTTTCTGCCTCGGCAAGCTCTGCTTCACCGTCCGCACCTTTGAGGGCAACGAATCGGCCGCCCACCTTTACGAAGGGTAGGCAAAGCTCGCAGAGCATAGGAAGCCGTGCCACGGCTCGGGAGACCACCAGATCGTAGCGTTCCCGATGTGCGGGCGTGATGGCCACCTCTTCCGCGCGTGCGGGGAGGGTGGTGATGGGAAGTGACAGCTCCTTTGCCATCTGTGCCACGAAGTTCAGCTTCTTGGCGGTGGAATCCAGGGCGAAGAAGCGGCAATCGGGACGGGCGATGGCAAGAGGGAGGGTGGGGAATCCGCCTCCGCAGCCCACGTCCATAATCTTCAGCGACCGCTCGCCGATAAAAGGGGCGGCGGTGAGGGAGTCTGCAAAATGGCGCAGGATTACGCCCGCCTCGTCGGTGATGGCGGTAAGATTGGTGTGGCTGTTGAACTCCACCAGTTTGGAGTAGAGGGTTTCGAATTTCGCTGCCGTCTCGGGATTGGCGTAGGTATCCAGCCCGTTTGCGGCAAGCGTGGTGAGGTAAGTTTCGGTAAAAGTCATAAAATGATCCAATTATTCAATGTGAATTTGTGCCGCGCAAGTATTTGCGCGGCTTAATGAAAGTTTTTGGGGATTCTCAAGGACCTTTTTTAAAAAGGTCCTTGAGCGGAGCTCGAGGCGGAGCCTCGAACCGTTACCTCCCCAGCCAGATGAGGAGGACGGAGATGTCGGCGGGGGAGACGCCGGAGATGCGGGAGGCCTGTCCCACGGTGAGGGGACGGACGGCGGTCAGCTTTTGCCGTGCCTCGATGCGCAGACCGGAGATGGCGTTGTAGTCAATGTCCTCGGGGAGTTTTTTGTCCTCTAACTTGGACTTGCGGGCGACCTCGGCCAGCTGGCGCTTGATGTAGCCCTCGTATTTGATGGCGATCTCCACCGACTTTTGCACGTTTCGGGGGAGATTCGGACGGTTTTCGTCGATTTTCTCCAGCAGATCGTAGGAAATCTGGGGTCTGCGGAGCAGATCGGAGATGGATGCACCGGTAGACAGAGGCGGCAGCTCGTTGTCCAGCAGCAGCGTGTTGATTGCTTCGCCGGGGGCTATGTAAGTGCGGTTGCACCGCTCGATCTCAGCTTCGATGAGGGCTTGCTTCTCCTCGAATTTAGCAAACCGCGCCTCGTCAATCAGGCCAACCCGGTGTCCGTAGGGGGTCAGCCGTGCGTCGGCGTTGTCCTGACGGAGCAGCAGGCGGTATTCACTGCGGGAGGTCATAATGCGATAAGGCTCCAGCGTTCCCTTGGTCACCAAATCGTCGATCAGCGTGCCGATGTAACTGGAATCTCGGGTGAGCACCAGCGGCTCTTCGCCTCGGATTTTCAGTGCGGCGTTGATACCGGCAATGAGTCCCTGTGCGGCGGCTTCTTCGTAGCCTGATGTGCCGTTGAACTGTCCGGCACCGTACAGTCCGGGGTAATCCTTGAACTCCAGTGTCGCCAGCATCTGAGTGGGGTCGGCGCAATCGTATTCAATGGCGTAGGCGGTGCGCATCACGATGGCGTTTTCGAAGCCCACCATAGAGTGGAGCATCTCGATCTGCACCTCTTCGGGGAGGGAGGAGGAGAAGCCTTGGAGATAAATCTCCTTGTTGTCGGCTCCGCAGGGCTCTGCAAAGAGCTGATGGCGCTCCTTGTCGGCAAAGCGCACCACCT
>JAFTMF010000017.1 GCA_017452565.1 Clostridia bacterium | reverse complement strand
TTGCCGTATTCGGTATTTTCGGGTAGCATCAGGGAGAGGGTGTCCTTCGTTTGCACTGCGGAGTAGCAGACTGTGGCACGGTCAAATTGGAAGGTAAAGGTGGGCTCTAAATTACGGCGGACGGGGTGGGCTGCCAAAAAGGTGGCAACGGTGCCGCCCTCTACGGTAACGGTGATCTTGGCGGTGTCGAAGTTTTCAATGGAATTGGCACGGTAGAGCTGACATTCCACTACCTTGGGTTCAGCGGCTTTTCCAAAGTCTCCCAGCAAAAAGAGCATATTGTGGAGATAATGGGCGGCGGCGTTGTTGGCAACGCTGTCATAAACCGCAGTGCCGTCGGGAAGACGGATTTTTCCTGCCCAACCGGTTCCTCTTCCAAAATAGGAGGTGGTGCGAGGCCAAAGCACCATGCTGGTCATGGTGTGGCACTTGCCCAGCTTGCCTGCTAAAATGTCCTGCTTCAATGCTCCAATAGCACAGCTGAAGGACCATTGGTAGCCGATGAAAACAAGGCGGCCGCTTTGGCGTTCTGCTTCCAGAAGGAGAGGGATATCTCTTTCGTCGGCGCAAAGCGGTTTTTCGCAAAGCACGTGCGAACCGTTTTGTAGCGCACAAAGGATTTGCTCCGTATGAAAGGGAATGGGGGATGCAATCACGGTGAGATCCACTGTTTCGTTTTTATAAAGCGTATGGCAGTCGGGATAGATGGGAATGCTCCGCTTTTGAAGCTCAGCAAGGCGGGAACACCCCTGCAAATAGGGCTCTACCAAGCCTACCACCCGAATGCGCGGATCGTTGCGATCAAGCAAGTAATCCAGATAGGTTTTTCCATATCCGTTGATGCCTACAAGAGCCAGCTTGACAGTTTTCATAAGTCTCCTCTTTTGATTATAGTGTAGGGCGAGTTCGGAACTGCTCAGGGGGCATTCCGTACGCCGCTTTGAAGCTGTTGAAGAAATAGGTGATGCTGTTGAATCCCGACTTTTCCGCAATCTCACGGACCGTCAGATCGGAGGTGAGCAGGAGCTTTGCGGCAAATTTTAGCCGCAGATTTTTCACGTAAGCCGAAAATCCGATGCCGGTATGCTTTTTGAAGACCTCGCTGAAATAGTTGGGAGTCAGGTGAAACGCCTCTGCCACCGATTGAGCGCTGATAGACTCCGTATAATGCTCTCGGACATAGAGTACCATTTTATGCGCTTGATCATTGGCGGAGTGAACGAGGTTTTGATTGCATCTGAACAAAAGAATGCAAATTTGTGTGATAGCGGAAACGATGAACTGATCTCTGGCAAAGGAGCGATTGTTATACTCCATCAGCAATCGGTCGAAGAAAAACTTGATCTCCGGGCAGTCTCCGCACAGCGGTGCAGAAAGACCGCTCAGCAGTTTCTGCAATTCGGGGGAGAGCAGATAGGGGGAGAACTTTACGTTGTAGACGGTAACCACATCATCTTTGTGAATGCTATGATAGGAATGCAGATCGTCCGGGGTGATGAGAACTGCAAATCCGGGAGCGGCAACGTGATCGGTGCCGTTGATGTTTTCCACGGCGTGTCCGGTGACGATATATTCGATTTCGTAGAACTCGTGCCAATGCAGGGGGTAATCCTCGCGGAGGTAGTGCAGGGCGGCCATAAAACCGGGATCTCTCACAAAATAGCGGTCATTATCCAGCTTGAAGGGGATGTTCTTTTCTGCCATACTCTCACCTCCATAATCGTGTATATTCAAAAAAATTATAGCACATTTTCGATCGTTTGTCAAATCCCTTTCCTCCGATTTCGCTTTTCTTCTATCCGAAAACAGAGTGGATCATACGAGTTTTTGATACAAAATACCGAGATATGAGAATTGACGAGTGCAGAATTTAGTGATATACTATAAATATGGATAATAGGCTCGTTAGCAAACGAGTGGATTGATTGAGAGGTTCACGATGAAAAAACGAATAATCGCCTTACTTCTGTTGGCGGTTTCTGTGGTATTAGGTGCTTGTACAAGCACTCCTGAAACCACTACTGCCGGCAGTCAGACGAATCATACGACCGAGTTGACGCCGCCAACAGAGTCTGATCCCGTGACAAAGATTCGGCTTACCATCAACGGGAACGATTTGTCAGCGTACAAGATCGTATACGCTGACAGCGTGTACGACAAAAGCGTGCTTCCACAGTTCACTACCGAGCACGATTTCTTTAAACTGATTGCAGATGATCTTGCGAAGCGAATCCACAAGCAAACCGGTGTGCAGCTTCCCGTTGTCCGTGATACCGAGACTGATGAGAGCGAGCAGGAAATTTTGGTAGGCCCTACCAATCGTTCCGAGAGTGACCGTTTGGACGAGATGGATATTTATAAAACCTGCGTCAAGGTGAAAAACTCCAAGCTCATCGTGGGGGCGGGTTATGATTCCACGGCATATACCGGAAATAAGCGAGAATCCTACTGCTATGCATCCACCTATCACTCTTGGGATGCCGTAGAGGCAGATTTGGCAAAGAAGATGGCAGAGGGGATTGCCGCTTTTGATTTCTCATCTGAAACCGACTATTCCACCACGGTGGATCTGATCACCGTAGCCTGTATTGGAGACAGCATTACCGAGGGAGCAGGCTCCACCCAGCGTGATTTCCACGCATATCCTGCGGTTCTGGGGCGGATTCTTTGGAAAGATCATTTGGTAATCAACTTAGGCAACAGCGGCAAGACTATGCGGGACGATCTTGGCAATCACTATCGCGGCACTACACAGCACGCGGCGCTAAAGCGATATGCGCAAAAGTTCGACTATGCGTTGGTGATGCTGGGAACCAACGATTCCTATTTCGACCGTTCTTGGCCGGATGCATCCGACAACAAGTATTTGACCTCCGCCGACAATCTGGTGAAGGATATTACCGCTCGCAACGAAGACGTCGTGGTTGTGGTGATGAATTGCCCCAAATACTTCGGCACAAACGGCTCGGGAAGCCCACGTGTCCGTATGTTGCAGAATCAGCTTCCAAAACGGTTTGAAGCAATGGGGATCAAGACCAGCTTCTACGATATGTATTCCTTTACCGAGGAAAAGGTAGGGAAGAGCAATTTCCCCGATCAACTGCATCCCAACGATACCGGTCACGCCTTGATGGCACAGGAGCTTTCGGGCGTTCTGCAGAAGCTGGAGGAGGGCAGTTATACCTACATCCTTCCCGAAGTGGATGACGGTAAGCCGACTGCACCTCCCCAAGGCGAGATCGAAGAGGGAGCAGTGAACATTTTAGGAAAGGATCTTTCCAAGGTGTATCCTTTGGCGAGCAATGCCTACACGGGTTGGTTCATGCAGGGGGCTCCCTATGTGTATATGAATTTGACCGTCTTTGAAGGATATACCGTCACCAATTTGGAAATCCCCGTGTCCTCGGTGAAAAAGGGAGATACCCTCACCGTTTCGGTGGTAAAATACAATCACCCCGACATCGTAGAGACACTGCAAACCTACACCCTTGCCGCAGACTTTGCCGCAAGCGCAGGCTGGGCGGCATTTGACGGACTGTCCATCGAAGTGCCGGCAGGATATACGCTGGCTTTCGGTTCGCCTGCTGATACGCTGAAGCCACTGTACCTCCCCACGAAGACCGAAGGCTATGCCTTCTATGGTGCAGGGATAGGCAGTAAAAATCCCAATGCGACGCTTGCCATCAACGTTTACGGCAAGAAAAACGGCGAGTAAGCGATTCGGTCGAATTCATGCAGGATTGCGATCTGCTTGATAATCAAAGAAAGGAATACAATATGATGAAAAAAGTGCTAACACTCCTTCTGAGTGTCAGTCTTCTCTTGACGGGAATGGGATTTTCCGCCTTTGCCGATGGCTCCAAGGAGTTGAAATTTGAAGGCGAGTCCACTCCCTTCTCGGTCACCGACGATACCGGCATGACCACCACTGAGAATAAAAAAAGCAAATGGGCGTGGACGCTGAATTTGAATCTCACCGGCATTTCGGGGAATTCGGGCAATATTGCCTATTTCCGCAGCGGCGGTATCGGCGGAACGGTCGATTATGAGCTGGATGTTCCCGAAGGGGGGAGCTACAATATGATCTGGGCGTTCCGTCCCAACAGCCAGAGCTATGCTACCGTGCAGGTTCTCCTCAACGGCGAAGCCATTGGCGTACCGATCTCGCTGAAGAGCGGCGATACGGTTTACGGTGCGGTGACCAAGTTCAACGTAGTGCACGAGGTGGATTTCGGCACCTTTGACTTTCAGGCAGGCAAAAACGTAGTTTCCTTTATGCTGATGGATAACGGCCCTGCCGAAGGTTCGCTGACCGTTGACTACATCCGTTTGGCAGATCCT
Source organism: Clostridia bacterium (assembly GCA_017452565.1). Classification (GTDB taxonomy): domain Bacteria; phylum Bacillota; class Clostridia; order Oscillospirales; family CAG-272; genus CAKSQF01. The sequence goes on along the minus strand of JAFTMF010000017.1, from coordinate 7,220 downwards.
GCAAGCCCCGGACCGCTTCCTCCTGCTCCCGATACCGGGGAGAATGGCCTGCGTTACGAGGTGGAGGATCTCCCCTTCACGGTTACCGACGATCAAGGTGTGACCACTTCTGTGAACAAGGAAAGCAAGTGGGCGTGGAATCTCAATATGTCCGGTGTCAGCGGCGTATCCAAGAAGATCACCTACTTCCGTAGCGGCGGTCTGAACTCTACCGTAGATTTCAAGCTGAATGTGGAAAAGGCAGGCGAGTACGGCATCGTATGGGCGTACCGTCCCAGCCCTCGGAGCTACTGCGATATTCAGGTGTTGGTCAACGGCGAAAAAGTGGGCGGTGTGATCTCCCTGAAGTCGGGCAAGATGGTAGGCGAGGTAGTAAACAATTCCAGCGAAGCGGTGCGTACCATCACGCTGGGCAACTATGAGTTCAAACAGGGCGAGAATATCGTGACCTTCCAAATGGTAGGTTTGGGGGCTACCGAAGTGGACTCCGCATTTGCCTCCGACTATATCGAGCTGGGCGATCCCGTGGATGAATCCAAGCTGACCTTTACCTCCGACGTGGACTTTTCCGAGGTGCAGACCAAGGAGAACAGCACTCCCGTGACGGTGGAGGTCCCCGACGGGATGCTGGATACTTATCCGGGTGTGAAAGATACCCCCAAGACTACCGATAAGATTACCGTTTATCCTTTGGCAGACTGCTATGAGGCTTCTCAGCTTTACACGGTGACGGTGGACGGTGTCAGCGTTCCCGTGACCTCTCTTGCAGGTCAGTATGAGTATGCCGCCTTCGACTACGATCCCGAAAAGGGCAGTATCGAGGTGATTGTAGAGTGCAAATCAACGGTCCGTGAACTGACGGTCAGCCCCCAACACAAGAATCCCGTATATTCCAAGAAGGGCAAGACCATTACGCTGACCCTCAGTGAGAACGAGCACTATGTCCTTTGTATGGACGGAAAATACTTGATCCTCTCGGCAGATCCTATGCAGACCGACGTTCCTGCTAAGAGTGGAGAGGGTATTTTTAACGTTACCGCCGCACCCTACTCGGTCGATCCGTCCAAGATGACCGATAAAGAGGTGACCGAGGCAATCCAGAAAGCGCTGGACGACGCTTCTGCCTACGGTAGTGTAAAGGGACACAAGAACGGCGTGGTCTATATCCCCGCAGGCATTTATTACGTGGGTAATCTGGTGCTTGGCTCTAACACCTATCACTATCTGGAGGGTGGAGCGGTGCTTCGGATCACCGACGATACCTCTCTACTGAAGATCCACGGCACCAAGAACTCTATGGTAGACCCTGGTGGCAAGCAGGGCGTGGACTATACTTGGTGGATCTCCAACCACTTCGAGGAAGAAGGGCTCAGCAAAGTCAACGGCTCCTATGATATCCGCATCGGCGGCAGAGGAACGCTGGACGGCCGTGACGTTCATTACTGGAACCAGCAGGAAGAAGGCAATCATCACATCGGACAGAACATCATCGTTCCCATTGCCTGTTCCTATTTCTACTGCGAGGGTATCACTCTCAGGGAGAGCGTATGCTGGTCCTTGGTTGCCGTCAGAAGTGACCATATGACCTTCACCGGTATGAAGTATCTCCATCGCATCAGCCGCCATCACGACGAGAATGACGGCATCGACGTTTGTGAATGTCAGGACGTGGTAGTCAAGAATTGCGTTGGCTTTTCCATGGACGATCCCTTCTCGGCAAAGACTTGGCCCTACAAGACCGGTATTACCGCCAACTGGCCCGGAATGCCCGAGTATCTGGACAACGTAACCTTTGACGGATGTCTGTCCTATACTCACCGTATGGGCTTCAAGATCGGGCAGGGAACCGATCAGAATCATTACAACGTAACCTTCAAGAACTGCACGGTGGTAGATGCTACGATTGGCTTCGGTATCCATTGCTCCTCCGGATCGGGAACGGTTTCGGGCGTGGTATTTGATACCATTTATGTGGAGAAGATCCACAGCGGCGGCTTTTACGGTCACACCGGCTGGATGCTCCTCCACGTGCAGGAAAACTCCCGCGGCAAGGGCAATCTGAAGGACGTTACCGTGAAAAATATCTACGTCTACAAGGGAGCGGAAGGCAATCAGGCTATCCGTATTTGGGGACATAGCGGTGAGAGCGGAATTGACGGCGTCACCCTCTCCAATATCTACTTCAACGGCAAGATAGCAAATACATTGGAGGAGCTCAAGCCGGGGGTGAATCAGAATTTGTTTGCCGCAAACGTGGAAATGAAGAACGATCAGAAGCCTACCGATGATCCCACTCCCCCCGAAACGGGCGACCAGCCGGATGATCCCCAGACGCCCAATCAGCCTATTGCTCCCAATGATGGAAACGAGGCGAGCGATCCGAAAGAAGAGAAGAGTGCTTCTCCCGTGATTTGGATCGTAGTGGCTGTGGCTTTTGTAGCGGCGATGGGTGCGGCTCTTGCGGTGCTTTTGAAAAAGCGCAAACGCTAAATCAATTTGCATAATCTGACAAAAACCTACCGAATCGTTCGATTCGGTAGGTTTTTTGCGATCGTTCAACGAAGCTGTTACACCTTCACCACGTATGTATACAGCACCGTGATTTTATGTCCCGTCGCAATTCTGTTTTTCTTTCAAATTTCCCAAGCGTAAGGCGAGAAATTGGAATAGATAGCCGAATTATCTACTTATGATATGGCAAGCACGTTTTTTGACACACAAAAATTTGTTTTTGTATATGCAAATAGTAGGAATAGTGATTGAAAAATTCACAAAATTATGGTATAATAAATAAGTATTACAATATGAAAAGCTGAGTGATGCGCAAAAGCTGCAGAAGAGCAGCGAATTCAAGAGGATTCCGAATATCCGATAGTAATTCGGAGCGCGGCTTGGGTTATCGAATGAATGGAGATAAATCATGATTTGGATGAGGCTCTCCTCGAACGCTTTGCCTCTTCTTTCGTCCACTTGGCTGATAATGTGATACAATTGTTTTAAGTATAAATATGGGAAAGGAGTTGGTTTTGTGGATCCGCTACCTCGAAGTTGCCCCGAAAAGGGAGTTTTGACGGTCAGACATTCAAATAATCATAAATGTGCTTGTTTTCTAAACGGCTTGATTTTCTTAAAGCTGCTATGTTAATCATCGTTCAGCCGGAAAGTCACCATAAAAAAACATACACATTTATTCATAAAACAGGAGATTATTATGTCTGACATTATTAAACAGTTATTATTGCAATTGATTTTGATTTTGCTGAATGCCTTCTTTGCCGCCACCGAAATTGCCTTGATTTCCCTCAATGAGAAAAAGGTTCGTTCTCTTGCAGAGGACGGTGATAAAAAGGCTCGCAAAATGTTGAAAATTATAGAGGATCCTACTAAATTCCTCTCCACCATTCAAGTCGGCATCACACTTGCCGGATTTCTCGGTTCGGCTTTTGCCGCTGATAGTTTTGCGGCAAAGCTGACGGGTGCAATGGTGTCCGCATTCAATGTATCTGCGGAGCATATTGGAACGATTGATACTATATCGGTTGTTCTGATTACGTTGATACTGTCCTATTTCACCCTTGTTCTCGGCGAGCTTGTACCTAAACGGATTGCTATGCGCCACAAGGAAAAGCTGGCAAACGGTGTGTGCGGAATTATTTCTGTGCTAACAACAGTTCTCAAGCCAATTATTTGGTTCTTGACTGCTTCTACGAACCTCGTGTTACGAATATTCGGTATCAATCCTAACGAAAAGGAAGATGCCGTATCGGAAGAAGAAATCGTCGTTATGCTGGATGCAGGTGCTGACGAAGGAACGTTGAAGCAAGACGATGTTGAATACATAAAGAACGTGTTCAAATTGGAACGGCTTTCCGCAGCAGATATTATGACACAGAGAAGCTCTGTTGTTGCTGTTTCCGAGGATATATCCGAAAACGAGCTTCTCACTATCATTGAGAACGAAGGATATTCCCGTATCCCCGTATACTCTGACAACCTTGACAAGATCGTAGGAGTTCTTCATACTCGCCAATATCTTTTAAAGCGTACCAATCCCGAATTCAAGCTTGCAGATGCTCTTCTCGCTCCCGAATTTGTTCCCGAAACCATTCATTTGGATGCGTTATTTAAGGATATGCAGGAGAACCATACGCATATGGTGCTCGTTGTAAACGAGTACGGTCATACCTCGGGCGTTGTGACGATGGAGGATATTATTGAGGAGCTTGTGGGTGAGATTTGGGATGAACAGGACGAGGCGACAGAGACGATCATTCCGATGGAAGAGAACACCTACCGTGTGCTTTCCGGCGTTTCTATCGACGAGTTCTTTGAATACTTCTCACTTGAAAAGAGCAAAGATATTGAGTCCAATACCGTAAACGGATGGCTGTCCGAGGTCTGCGGCAATATTCCCGAGGTGGGTTTTAACTTCAATTATGAAAACCTCTCAATCTCCGTAACAGTAGCTGACGAACAAATGACACACGAAGTTTTAGTAAAGGTCATCCCCGTGACCAAAGAAGATACTGACGTGGAAGATACTGATACGGCGGAGAGCAAATAACTATTCTATCTACAAGGAGGTACAGAAATGAATTATTCTGAAATTACACCCTACATAAGAGAGCTTGCAGCGCTGTCTGACGGAAGCAACCATATTGCTCCCGAAATGTACGCACAGCACGATGTAAAGCGAGGTCTGCGTGACATTAACGGAAACGGCGTTATAGCAGGCCTTACCGAGGTTTCGCGTATCAAGGCAAAGGATAAAGATGCAAAAGGAAACGAGATCCCCTGCGAAGGACAGCTTTATTATCGAGGAATCAACGTGCGAAATATCGTTAAGGGATTTCTTGATGATGACCGCCCCGGATTTGAGGAAACTATCTATCTGCTTCTGTTTTCCAAACTTCCAAACAAAGAAGAACTCGGACAGTTTTGTGAGCAGTTATCTATCTATCGTTCCTTGCCGCCTTCCTTTGTTCGTGATATGATCCTTAAAGCGCCCGGCAAGGATATGATGAATATGTTGTCGAGGTGCGTATTGGCACTATACGCTTATGACGAAAATCCCGACGATATATCCACCGCTAACATTCTGCGCCAATGCTTACAGCTCATAGCGGAATTTCCTCTTCTTGCGGTTTACGGCTATCAATCATTCCAGCACTATCATAATAACAACAGCCTGTTTATTCATTATCCCAAGAAAGAGCTGAATACAGCAGAAAATCTGCTTTACATACTGCGAGAGGATGGGAAATATACTCCTCTTGAAGCCAAACTGCTCGATCTTGCCCTCGTTCTTCACGCAGAGCATGGAGGCGGAAATAACTCGACCTTTACAACTCACGTAGTAACTTCTTCGGGAACGGATACCTATTCCGCTATCTCGGCTGCTCTCGGCTCGCTCAAAGGCCCTCGGCACGGCGGCGCGAACATCAAGGTTATGCAGATGTTCGACGATATGAAAGCGACTATCAATACAAAAGACACGGCGGCGGTCAAGGATCACCTTGTCAAGCTGCTTGATAAGCAAGCCTTTGACAAAGCGGGACTCATCTACGGTATGGGACACGCAGTTTACTCCTTGTCCGATCCGAGAGCCGATATTCTCCGTACTTATGCAAAGCAACTTTCTGAAGAAAAAGGAATGCAAGAGGAATTCGAGTTATACGAAACTGTGGAAAAACTCACTCCCGAGATTATTGCGGAAAAACGCAAGATGTACAAGGGTGTCAGCGCAAACGTGGACTTTTATTCGGGTATGGTCTATAAAATGCTTGGGCTTCCGTACGAGCTTTTTACCCCTATTTTCGCTGTTGCAAGAATTGCCGGTTGGAGCGCACACCGTATGGAAGAAATACAGAATGCCGGCAAGATCATTCGCCCTGCATATATCAGTGTAAAGCAAGAAGGCGAATACGTTTCGCTTGATAATAGATAAGTAACAGACAAATTTGGAGTAGGTGTCTTGATATTCAAAGGGAATGCTCTGCGAAAAAAGTTGGATTTGTTTTCGAAAAAGTAAGGAGCTTTCTCTCTTTTCGAGCAGGTTTTTACAGATTATCTTGACAGCAAGCGCTGAGTTGTAAATAGTATTATGTCTTGGAGATGTTGCATTATAGACTGATGCGCACTTTTTGATCGCAACTTGCGATAATGGTATATAAAACACACAGCCGAGAGCGACCAAATGATCGCTCTCGGCTGTGTGTTTTACGTATATATTATATCACAAAATGGACAAAAAGTCAAGACTTGTATTTAGCCCTTGGATAATATAAATGGTTTAGGGATTGCCACATCATTATGGCATCTGCCTTTTGAAGATAATATGTTTACATCGGTTTGCTCCAATGCAAGATTTGAATAATACGGTTTTTCTGAAGAAGAAATGATAGCTTCTTTCAAACACATATTCACGAAATGCAAAGTAGTGTGATAGTTTGGAATTTGGTTACATTGCTTTTGAAATAATTATAGCATAAAAATATGAATTAGTCTACGATTGCATAGGCTTTAGCGCTTTGCTGATTCAAAGATTGATATCGAAGGGCAGTGGATGATAACGAGGGGGGATTGTTTTTTCGTTTCGTAATGGCGGCAAAGATGGCGTCGATCAGCTCCTGCTTCTGCGCCTGCGGACAGTGGAGCCTGCTGACTTTTGGGATGAGGTAGTCAACGTGCAGGTTGACAATGCGGGATAATACGAGCTCGGTAACACATATACTGCCCTTAGAAAGAAGAAAGGGTGATAGTATGCTGCTGACCATGATAACCAAAATGCTGGCGATCTTTCTGAAAGTAGATGAGCCTGCTCATTTCCCCCCGCCGCTGTCCTTGGAGGAAGAGCAAGAATGCTTCCGTTTGTGCCGTCAAGGAGATGAGGCGGCGAGAGAAAAACTGATTCTCCACAATCTTCGTTTGGTGGCGCACATCGTGAAAAAGTATTACATTACCAGCAAAAACCAAGAGGATCTGATCTCCATCGGTACGATCGGACTCATCAAAGCGGTGGATTCCTTCGACTGTACTAACGGAGCTCGCTTTGCCACTTACGCGGGGCGTTGTTTGCAGAATGAAATCCTGATGTACTTCCGCTCGCAGAAGAAGACGCAATGCGAAGTATCGCTGTCCGAGCCCATCGACGTGGACAAAGACGGCAATCCCCTCACCTACATCGATATTATCAGCGTGGATGATACCATTGCAGAGGA
>JAFTMF010000181.1 GCA_017452565.1 Clostridia bacterium | reverse complement strand
GTAGACCACGCGCCAGATATCGGCACCCACTGCAGACAGCTTGCCGATGAGATTATCGTATCCGCGCTCGATGAGGTGGATATCGTCGATGCTGGTCTGACCGTCGGCCACCAGACCTGCGATAACCATAGCAGCGCCGCCGCGCAGGTCTACCGCACGGACCGAGGTGCCGTGAAGTGGATTGCCGCCGTTGACCGTAGCGGTTTTACCGTTGATCTGGATATCGGCGCCCATACGACGCAGCTCTTCCACGTAACGGAAGCGGTTATCACAAACGCCCTCGGTGAGTTTGCTCTCGCCCTCTGCCAAGCAGAAGAGGGCGCAAAACTGGGGCTGCATATCGGTGGGAAAGCCGGGATAGGGAAGGGTTTTGATATTGCAATGCTGAAGCGGTTCTTCACGGCTTACAACGATGGAATCGTCCAGCTCCTCGATGAAAACACCCATCTCCTCCAACTTGGCGGTGATGGAGTCCAAATGCTTGGGAATGACGTTCTTGATCACCACGCGACCGCCGGTGGCGGCAACTGCCGCCATATAAGTACCAGCCTCGATCATATCGGGGATGATGGTATAGCTGCAGCCGTACAACTCGGGGACGCCCTTGATCTTGATGGTATCGGTGCCCGCACCGCTGATTCTGGCGCCGCAGGTATTGAGGAAGTTGGCAAGGTCAACGATATGAGGCTCACGGGCTGCGTTTTCGATGATGGTCTGCCCTTCTGCAGTGACGGCTGCCATCATAATGTTCAGGGTAGCGCCTACCGAAACTACGTCGAAGAAGATATTGCCGCCGGCAAGACCGTTTTCGCCAACTTCAGCGGTGATCAGACCGTCGCTATGCTCGATCACTGTTGCGCCCAGTACCTCAAAGCCCTTGATGTGCTGGTCGATGGGACGCTTGCCGAAATCGCAACCGCCGGGATAGCCTACCTGCGCCTCGCCGAATCTGCCGATGCCGGCGCCCAGAAGATAGTAGGAAGCCCGCATTTTTTTGGTGAGATCGGTGGAGGGAAGGATGGTAGAAGCATTGGTTGCGTCGATTTCCACGCAGTTTTCGTTGATTTTGTCCACAACAGCGCCAAGGCTCTTCAAAATTTCCAAGGTCAGCGCAATATCCCGCACTGCGGGCAGATTGTCAATGCGGCATTTGCCGGGAACCAGCAGGGTGGCGAAGAGAATGGGGAGCGCCGCATTCTTCATACCGTCGATTTCGATGGTACCGTATAGGGGCTTGCCGCCGCGAATCAATATTTTTTCCATATTATATGTGAAGCTCGAAAGAGAGCATACTCCTGATCAATTTCAGATTCCGATGAATAACGGTAGAGGTGAATTTTCAGTGCTAATATTATTATATCACGAATAATCCTGCGTTTTTGAATAAAATGTAAATATTTACGAAAAAGGTCACAAACGGCAGAATAAGGCAGGGAATCCAAGACTTGATAGCAGTGTATGCAAAATCCCGCCGAAAGGTTCACTCTACGGGATGAGTTTTGTAATATGCTACCGCCAAATCCACCACCAAGCCGTAGCTGCGAGTGCCGGCAGTCTGTCCCTGACTCTGGAGATAGTTGTTGTTCACCGCATCGCTGACGTCTGCGGCCACGTTCTCCCGATATTTTTCAAAGAAGCGGCTGGAGGCGTTGAATTCATAAACGATGCGCCGATCCAGCGTTTTGTAAAACTCGTAATACCACTCCGCATTGGCAGAATACAGCGAATTCATCACGTATTCCAGCAGATTCACGTAGCCGCTGTAGCGGATATAGGGATCCTCCGATTCAATGCACACCAAAAAGGCAACGAAGTTGGCCTCGTTCTCCCTTGCGATGCCTCTCTGATGGGCAAACTCGTGGGCAGCGGTGTAGGGGAGGGAGTAATCGGGGAAGTTGACGTTCAGATTGGCCTCGCCGGTATAGTAGGAGTAAACGCCGGTGATATGGGTGTAGGACATGGGCTCGCTGAGCATCACGTACTTGATATTGGAGCGGAAGTTAGTAAGAAATCCGTATTTCTTTGCAGTTTTCGCAAAGGCATCGTTGAGTTTTGCGTTCATCTCGTCCCAGCTGTAGGGCATCACCGAGAAATCAGCGTAGCGGAAGGACACCGCATCCAGCTCGGCGTGGGCCTTGTCCCGCAAAATCTCCGCAGTATGGAGCAGCTCCTCTGCCGATACGGGCTGACAGGGAAGTCCCATCTTCTGATCCAGCGTGGAGGCTTTGTAGCCGGGAGCGAGAGTGAGGACGAAAAGGCTGTACAGCAAAGACAGCACCGCCAGCAGAAAGGCGATGGTACGGCAGTAGAGCTTGGCGTCAAAGACCGTATGAGCCGCTACCTTTACGTCCACGTCTGCGGCGTCGGCGGCGTTCTGCGGCTTGGTGTCGAAGCTCTTGAGAATCTTTACGGTGATGCAGACGAGCACGGTGATAATCAGCGGAAGCAGGAGCAGAGTCAGCTCGCCCACCGAGAAGGGCACCCAGCCGGTAGCTTTGGCAAGGACGAAGCGCATAGGCGCGCAGATCTTTTCGATCATCAGGTCGGCAAAGGGAACAGAGTAGTTGCAAATCAGGTGCAAAATGGCACAGATCACCGCTAATGCGGGAAAGATATAGAAAAACTTGGGCACATATCGGTGGAACACCGACAGCGCACCCTTGATCCACTTCCAAATGGCGGAGAAAAAGGACTTGAGTTTGTTCATTGAGAAAGCTCCTTCAGGAGAGTTTGCAGATCCTCGGGCAGAGGGGCGGTGACGGTCATCTGACTGCCGTTTGGATGGGGGAAGGTAAGGGTTTCGGCGTGGAGTGCCTGACGGGTGAGAGAGGGATGGGCAGTTCCGTAGAGGGTATCCCCCACAATCGGGTGCCCGATGTGGGCAAAATGGACCCGTAGTTGATGAGTGCGCCCCGTCTCGGGGAAAGCTCGCACCAGCGTGTAGCCATCGTATCGCTCTACGACCTCGTAGCGAGTCAGAGCAGGCTGTGCGCCCTCGGGGAGCGGTTCGTCGTCTACTACAGGTACCGCCTCACGGGTGATGATAGAGGCTTCCTTGCGGCGGATAGCGGCAGCAATCTCTCCGCTGTCCTTGGCAAGCGTGCCACAGAGGAGCGCCAGATAGGTCTTGCGGATCTTGCCCGCCTCCATTGCCCCTGCAAGGGTGGCGGCGCTGTAGCGATCCTTTGCCAGCAGCACTACGCCGCTGGTGTCCCGATCCAGCCGATTGGTGGCACGGAAGATGAAGGGCTTGCCCTCCTTCCCCAGATAGAATGCCACGGCGTTGGCCAGCGTATCCCCGGTGTGACCCATCGAAGGGTGGGTAGGCATTGCGGGCGGTTTGTTCACCGCCAAAATGCACTCGTCCTCCCATAGGATGGAGAGAGGGAGCTCCACCGGCTCCATATAGGGGTTCTGCTCCTCGGGCTGATCCTCCACTGCAAGGGAGAGGGTGTCGCCGGTGTGGAGGAGGGCACGGACGGTGACTCTTGTGCCGTTGAGCAGGATGCCCTGCTCCAGACGTTTGAGACGAGAGATGGATTTATGAGAGTATCCGACTCCCTTCAGGAAGTCGGATACTGTCTTTTCATTCCAAAGCTCGGATATGGTAATGTTCACGGTGCTATATCAGCAAACGGGGACGGTCCAGCCCATGGTGTCTTCCAGCTTGCCCCACTGGATACCGGTGAGGGAGTCGTAGAGCATCTGTGCGATGGGGCCGATCTCGCCATTGTTGAGGGTCATCACGGTCTCGCCGTCGTTGAGCTCGCCGATGGGGGAGATAACAGCGGCAGTACCGGTGCCGAATGCTTCGTTCAGCGTGCCGTTTTGGTATGCCTCCAGCACCTCGTCGATGGAGAGCTTGCGCTCCTCGACCTCGATGCCCTTGGACTTCAGCATCTCAATGCAGGATGCACGGGTAACGCCGGGCAGGATGTTGCCTTCGGTGAGGGTGGGGGTGACAGCCTTGCCGTTTATTACGAAGAAGACGTTCATAGCGCCAACCTCGTCGATGTACTTATGCTCGATGCCGTCCAGCCACAGTACCTGTGCATAGCCCATCTTCTCAGCCTTTTCCTGACCGATGAGGGAGGAAGCGTAGTTGCCGCCTACCTTGGCAAAGCCGGTGCCGCCGCGAACTGCGCGCACGTATTCCCGCTCGATGAAGATTTTCACGGGGTTAATGCCTGCAGCATAGTAAGCCGCAACGGGGGAGAGGATGATAGCAAACAGATAGGTCTTGGAGGGGTGCACGCCCAGATGCACGTCGGTAGCGATGATGAAGGGACGGATGTAGAGAGACTTGCCCTCTTCCTTGGGTACCCAATCCTTGTCCATCTCAACGATTGCCTTGATTGCCTGCAGTGCATCGTCGGGATCGATCTCGGGGATGCACATACGGCGGTTGGTGTTGTTCATACGCTCGATGTTCTTCTGAGGACGGAAGAGCTGAATCTTGCCCTCGGGCGTATAGTAAGCCTTCAGACCCTCGAACATTTCCTGGGCATAGTGGAATACCATAGTAGCAGGATCCAGAGAGAGGGGGCCGTAGGGAACGATGCGTGCGTCGTGCCAGCCGATGCCCTTGGTGTAGTTCATCAGGAACATATGGTCGGTGTAATAGTTACCGAAGCCCAGTTTATCGTAATCGGGTTTCGTTTTAGGTGCTGTGGTTCTTTCGATTTTGATGTCCAGCATAATTGAAAACCTCCGGGGAAATCATTAGAAATCCTTTTCATTGTAGCACAGAAGACCGATTTTTTCAAGTCTATTTGACGATTTTTTCTTCCTGTGCGTATAATTTTTTACAACGGTGGCAGAATGACTACGCAAGCATATTTTACGGAGGTTTCTATGAAGAAGTTATTGCTCATTTCCATTCTCGGAGCGCTCCTGCTGTCTGCGGTAGGAGCAGGCTCCAACGATTCGTCTGCCAAAGAAAACAAAGAGAACAAAGAAGAGGACGCCGTCCCCACGGTGCTCCGTCTCTCGCCTGCACTGGACGTGCTGGCCACCGATCTCACCCTCACCAAAACCGGATTGGTCTCCCGGGAGATCGTCTTTTCTCCCTTGGATTTTGAATCCCTACTGGGGGTAGGGCATCTTGCCAGCATCACCGTCCTCACCCTCCCCGATCCTGCGGTGGGAACGCTCTATCTGGAGACGACACCGGTGATGAAGAATCAGGTGATCTCCCGTGAGTCGCTCTCTGCCCTGAAGTTCGTGCCCACCACCGCCGAGGAGGGGGATTGCACCTTCGTCTTCGGTACCGTTTCCACCTCCCAGCCCTTGGCGCTCTCCTGCAATCTGCGCCTCTCGGACGGTCTGAACTTTGCGCCCGACTCCGGCGGAGAGAGGGAAGAGCAGGTGTCCACTCTTGCGGGCATCCCGGTCTACGGTAAGCTGGCGGCCACCGATCCGGAGGGGGATGCGCTGACCTATCGCATCACCGCCTACCCTGATAAGGGGACGCTCCGTCTTACCAATCGCTCGGAAGGCAGCTTCTGCTACACTCCCGTGGCGGGCTACACCGGCGAGGACAGCTTCCGCTACGTTGTGCTGGACGAATACGGCAACGCTTCCAAGGAAGTGACCGTGAAGCTGGAGGTAGAGCCCACCACCACAGCTCTGCGCTACTGTGATATGAACGGCAACCGTGCCCTCCTGCCTGCGATGCGGCTGGCCGAGCGTGGGGTGATGATCGGCGAGACCATCGGCGCATCCGCCTATTTCCATCCCGGGAAAGCGGTGACCCGTGCGGAGTTTTTGGCAATGACGCTGTGTGCGGCAGGGGTGGAGGTGCCCGAGAAGGGCAGCGCCACCGCCTTTTCCGATGACGCCGACATTCCCGACTATCTCCGTCGATACGTCAGCTACGGCGAGCAGATGGGCTATATCACCGGCAGCTCTGCCGACGGCACCGGCAGATTCGAGCCTAACCGCACCGTCACCTATGCGGAGGCGGCCGTGATGCTGCAGAACGTGCTGAAGCTCACTGCACAGGGCGTTCACTCGGTCTTTGCCGAGGAGGATACCATCCCCGCTTGGGCAGAAAGTGCAGTGTGGGCGGTTGCCGAAGCGGGACTCTTCCCCGAGGGCGTCTTTGCCGCCGACTCGGCGGTGAACCGTGCCGATGCGGCAGTCATGCTCTCCGGCGTGCTGGCGAGGGAGTGAAACTCCGTCGGAGTTCCACTCCGGTTCTATTCGCCTTCGGCGAGTGATATTGCTTCGCAGTGGTATTCGGCCTCGGCCGAGTGGTATTCGCTTCGCGAGTTTTAAGGCGAATAGAATATCACTGCGAGGCAGAGCCTCGCAATATCACTTCCCGTAAGGGAAATATCACTCTTTGCGATCGCAAAGAATATCACTCATTACAAATGTCAAAACAGAGAGAACCGGTGGCTTTAAACCCTCAGTTCTCTCTTTCTGCTTTCATTGTCGGTTTTGTGTTTGTGGTCGGGAAGTCCTTTTTGTCCCCTCTATAGGAGACGGAGTTTACAAAATATTCACAAGACAATGATCGGAACTACTGGAAATGCGCCTCGATTTGTGCTACAATATCTGTACTTGATTGTTAGATTGTGAGGAAGTATCAATGCTTCGTTTTCCATATAAATTAGTCGCCCTGACCTGCGCCGCCCTGCTGTTCTGCACCGGCTGTCAGCTGCGGATGGGCTATCCAGAGGAGCTGTACGCTGCAAATCCCGAAGAGGTTCTGCAATCCACCTCCAAGCCCAATACACAGACCCCCACCCCTCAAAAGCCCACGCCCGGCACCACTACCAATGCTGATCCCGACACTCCCGACGATCCCACCCCTCCCGAGAGCAATCCGCCCGCCACCGACGAGCCCGTGACCGACGCACCCGTCACCGAGGAGCCCACCGTACCGAAAAAGCGGATCGCCTTCACCTTCGACGACGGCCCCCATTATAAGCTTACATATCAGTTCGTGGACAAGCTGAAGGAGTACGGTGCCACCGCCACCTTCTTCGTGGTAGGCAACCGACTGGGCAAATCGGAAGGCGCCGCCATCGCATACGCCTACGAAAACGGCTGCGAGATCGGCATCCATAGCTACACCCACGATTCCAGCCTGTATTACGACCGCTGCTCCGAAGACGATTATTTCGCCGATATGAAGGCAACTGCCGACGCCATCAATCAATACGTTCCCGCAACCGTCACTCTGATGCGTCCTCCCGGAGGCAATATCACCGCAGAGCGTGTGGAGATGTGCCCTTATTCGGTGATTACCTGGAACGTGGATTCGCTGGATTGGAAGTACCGCGACCGCACCGACGATGCCACCACCGAGGCCAATATCAACACCATTGTGGACAACGTGATGAAGGACATCAGCGAAGGCGACATCGTCCTGATGCACGAGATTTATCAGAACTCCTACGAGGCATTTTCCATCCTCATCGAGCGTCTCTATGCCGACGGCTACGAGATCGTGTCGGTGTCCGAGCTGCTGGGCGACCGTCTGGAGCCTGGTGTGAAATTTAGTCACGCATAAAGAAATCCCCTCATCGAAATTGAACAAGTCCGTAAAAACGGACTTGTTCAATGGAAACCGATGGGGGATTTTTGTTCTGGAACGGGACTTTTATTCTTCCAAATATTTCATTAAATAGGCGTAGCCGTCATCCTTTTCCAACAGCTGCTCGCCGTCTGCCGACCAAATGGCCACGATGGGCATTTGGTAACCGTTGCCATAAAACCAAGGATCGGAGGTGAACTTCACCTGATCGCCCACCTTGATTTTTTCCAAAATGGTGTCTTTCAGCTGGGGATCTGCCACCGAAACGGGGATGTAAAAGGATCCGGTTTGATATTCGCTTCGCACGTTGGAAAAATGAATATGAATATTTCCGGTGTGCTCACTCACGCTAATTCTTTCCACCGTTGCAACGTTGTTGATGAAATTGGCATCCTTCCGATAATGGTTGATCACCGTGTAATCGGGCATATCGCAATTGCAAACTGCCAGGAGAAGGAAGAGGCCGACGATCACAATGCCCCAGAAAATGAGGATACCTTTTAACAGTTTCCCGAGGATGCTCCATACTTTGCTCATTTGACGTGCCTCCTTTAAAGTCGATGGGATGGTTTGGGCTTAGTCCAAGAAATAACGCAGGGCGTTCTGAATCTCACGATCCCAGTAGAACCAGCTGTGATCGCCGTCGGTCTCGGAGTAGGAGAGATCGTAGCCGTACTCTTCAAACAGCGCCTTAGCACGGCGGGAGTCACGGATGAGTCCATCCTGCAGTCCGCACCACAGATAAATCTTGGGCAGGGGCTTGCCGCTTTCTGCAGCCTCTTTGATCAGGGCGTAGACGTCGTTCTTCGAGCCTTCAATCTCGGAGCAATTCCCGAAAATATCCTGCCAGCGAGGACCGAACCGTGCGGGATTGGCCACGTCGATGGCGCCCGAGAAGGATGCTACGCCAGCAAACTCATCGGGAGCAGACAGCGCCATCTTCAGCGCACCGTAGCCGCCCATAGACAGACCGGCCACGAAATTGTCCTCTCTCTTATCGCTCATACAGCGGAACATAGAGCGGCAGACGGCGGGGACTTCCTTGGTGATGAAGGTTTGCCACTTATCGCCGTGGGCCATATCGGTGTACCAGCTCTTGCCTGCGGCGGGCATAACAACGGCCAGATTCTTGTCGGCAGCGTAACGCTCGATGGAGGTGCGTCTCTGCCAGATGGTGTGGTCATCGGACAGACCGTGGAGTAGGTAGAGAGTCTTGCAAGTGCCGCCCCCCGAGGTGTTCATACCGATGAGTGTGTGAGACTGCTGGGGGATAATCACGTCCATAGATGCCGCCATACGCAGCGCGTCCGAATGAAAGTTTACGTGTACAAGTGCCATAGTGTACCTCCGATAGTTTCGTTAAGGATAGTATAGCATAATTTGGGAGGGGATGCAAGACTTTGATGAAATTTCTCCCATAATGCGAGTGAGCGAATCATCCGGCAGGGAACACAGACAGCGAAGCATCTGCAATTTTCGGGCGGTCTATGGCAGAGGCGAATGCACACGTCTTCCGCCGATACTCCTCGGTGTGTTGTGAGCCTCCCCATCCCCAATGCAAAACGGCACCTCCATGGGAGATGCCGTTTCGCTGTATTATTTTGCCACCAACGTGGGATTGCCGTCTACGGTGGTCCAGCTGCAGAGGTCGCCCTCACCGCGATCGCACAGCTCGGCCATCGCCACTAAATTGGCGTTCATAGCCGCTGCCATATCTGCGGGCGGGAGCACCGTCTCGTTCTTGGGAGTTTCGGGATCGGCACCTGCGGTGGTGTGGTCGATGCCTTCCTTGTAGTAGTTATACGCATAGGTTCCGCCTCGACCGCCTGCGTAGCAGTTGATGGGAGACATCGCCTCGTATCCGCTTACCCAGCCGATGAACACGCATCCTACGATCATACCGCCGCCTCCCTGATTGGAGGGAGAGATGCCGCCCGTATAGCTGCCCGATAGCGTCATAGACGAGCCGCAGTTGAGCACCAGACCGCCGTGGCGCACGCTTCGGCAGATGCCGCCTGCTTGAGCACTGTTTTGGATGTTGCCGGTGGTGAAGAGATTCAGTATCGTACCCTTAAGGTAGGGGAAGATACACTGATCCTCTCCCGATAGCTCTGCGTGGATGGTGTGGCCGGCGCCGTCGTAAAGACCGGCGAAGGTACAGCTGCCTCCCACACCGGTGTATCCGGCAACGGTGGTCATATCAATGTCGGCGGTCTGACGGAAGAACTTGTTTGCAAAGTCCTGACCGTTTTGGATACACAAGGTGAGATTGAGGAAATCGGCGGCGGAGTTCACCAGATAGGGAGACTGTGGCGTGCCCTGTCCCGACAGAGTCAGCTTGCCGTCGAAGAAGTAGGCGGGACTGCCGAAATAGCTGTCCAGCCAGTCGATGCGGTTTTGCATCCACTGAGCGTAGTATTCGTAATGCTCCTTGTAGGTGGAGAGCGCACGGATGGCCGCAGGCTCACGGTTGATCTGGGTGCCGAAAATCTTCCATTTGTCGAAGTTGCGGCAGTAGGCGTTATAGCCTCGCTCTGCCTCGGCGATGATGAGAGAGGGAATCTGATCGGTAAGTCCCTTCAGTTCCTGCCAGCGCTCGGCCACCAGCTTGCGGAACCAGCCCTGTCTCAGCAGGACACCGTACCAGGGATTGCATCCCACCGTGCCGGCTCTGAGTCCCTCGTATTTGTCGCAGTTCGTAGGCTCGTCGCAGTTGCCACCGGACAAGTCAAAGTCCCAGATGGGGCCGAAGTGGAGGACGTCCCCTTCGATGCCGTTATCGTAGTACAGATAGAAGGAGTCCCAGCCTGCGTCCAGATTCTTGAAGAGCTCCTCTACAATGTAGGTGTCTACCACGCTCTCGATATCGATGAGGGCACGGATCTCGGCTTCGTTTCCTCCTTGGACTGCCGTCCAGCACCGTCGCAGATAGTCCTCAATGAAGGCGAACTGGGCGTTGTAGGTAGAGGAGGTGGAGGAGAGATCGTTCTTGATCTCGAAATTGAACCAGCCGCTCTCCATATGGATGGAGAACTTGGGATCTTCGGCATAGCCGGTCATTTCCAGCAGATAGCCGGTTTTGACGCTGTTGGGAGCCTCGGTGATATTCACCCGATACTCCTGCACCTGATTCTGCTCGCAGAGGGAGTAAACGCCACGGTATTCGCCGTTGACGTAGACGTCCACGCTGATGGCGGAGGACATAAAGGCGATGTTCTCCAGCTGACGGGCGTAGTTCAGAGTAGTGAAGTTGCGGATCAGCGACTGGTCGCAGTGATTGGCGATCAGCGTCCAGGATTTGGCAGGACCGTCGCCCTGTCCCAGCAGATTCTGCTTCTTGGACAGTTTTACACGCCACGACTTTTTCTGCACCCGATCGGAGGTCCAGGTGTAGTTGCCGCGGCCTCGGATTTCCATCTGATAGCTATTCAGCTGATACTTAGCGTCGCAGTTGGTGATGGAGATGGTGCCGTTTATGTATTCTTCCTTGGAAGTAGGATCTCTGCCCGTCTCGGTGGTGATGCTGATGATGGGCAGCTCCATAGCATCGTACTCGAAGTGTGCCACGATGACGCAGCTTTCCTTGAAGGATTCGCCGCTGCGAGTGGCACTTTTCACGCCGTCGCTCCAGCCGGTGAATTTATAGCCGAGGGCGGGCTTGGCAGTGACGGTGGAGGTTTTGGTCTGCCCGTAGCGGATGGTTTGCAGAGCAAGACCGGAGATGCTGCCCTTGGCAGAATGGGAGGTAATAAAACGTACCGAAACGGAGGTGCCTACGGCAGGCCCGTCATCGGGCTTGGGCGCGGTGGTCACCGGTTTGGTAGTGGTGACCGGCTTGGTAGTGGTCACGGGCTTG
>JAFTMF010000180.1 GCA_017452565.1 Clostridia bacterium | reverse complement strand
GATAGGTGGAGGGAAGCACCAGCAGATCGCAGATCTCTTCCGCCAGTCCTGCCAGCCCGGCGATGATTGGAATGCCAACGCCTACAGTCAGCACCACTGCAATCATCACAGCCGAAAGGGCCAGCTGATAAAGGAGATAGATGAAAAAGTTTTTGGGTGTGATGAAGTTGGGTACCGGCATCACGGGACAGGTATCGTAGTGTGCTGTGTACACCACCTTCGCACGGTCAGGATCGCCGATCACGATATTCCGCGCACCCATCGAACCCTTTTCCACACGGCAAGAATAGCCTCGCTCGCTGGCGAGTTGCTGTATGTATTCAATAAAGGCTGTTTTTTGCGCCTTGGATTTGCGAACTTCAAACTTTTGGAAGATGGTTTTCGTAGTTTCGGTCATTTTGTACGTCCCCTTCCGTCAGCTCTTGCTTCTCAGCTGATTGATGGCGTGGAGGAAGGTGTCAATGTCCTTGAACTCACGGTAAACCGATGCAAAGCGAACGTAAGAAACCTCGTCCAGCTTCTGCAGACGCACCATCACCATCTCACCGATCTCACGGGTAGGCACGTCGGAGCGGAGATTGTTGAGCAGCTCGGCTTCGATATCGTCCACCAGAGCATCCAGATCCTCGTTCTTCACGTTCTGCTTGTAGCAAGATTTGATCAGACCGGTCATAATCTTGCGCTTGTCGAACACCTCACGGGATCCATCCTTTTTGATGACGAACAGAGGGGTCACCTCCACCATTTCGTAGGTGGTGAAGCGATTTTTACAGTTATTGCACTCACGGCGGCGGCGAATGGCAGAATTTTCGGTAGGTCGGCTGTCGATGACCCTGTTATCCATACTGCCGCAAACGGGACATTTCATAGTAATCTCCTTTCAGGCTTCTTCGGAGGGAACATCCATCCGAGCCAGTGCGTTTTCATAAAGGGGCAGTCCCCCCAACAGGTTGATGGCTGTAAGCTGTGCGTTTGCCGACAGATCGTCGGGCAGATCCAGCAATTTCGCCAGATCAGCACGCAGACGGGAGCTGTTCGGCCCTCCGGTAAAGCCATCCTCGTAATACCTCCACCGATCCACGGGCACGTAGTCGGCACGTTTGCTCTCCACGGCATAGGGCGCAAAAAGGGAACGGAGCAGATCGGCGTCCATTCCTTCCACCCCCAGCGTGCCTTCCTTGGAGGGAGCGGTTTTTCGGGCTTCTTTACCCTTGATTTTCGGGATGTACAGATTCACCACCTGCTCTTTTGGCAGGATGGAGGCGATATGCCCACGAATCACCCGCCCGGCACCGTCGCTGTCGGTGACCACAATGATCCCCCGTTCAGCAGCCAGACGGCGCAAAAGGGCTCGTTTTTCGGCTTCTTTGAAGATTCCAAAGCCGTCGGTGGTGAGAATGGTGGCATCCAGCAAAGAGGACAGCTTGATCTTATCGTACTTGCCCTCCACCAACACCACTTGATTGAGTTTGATTTTCATAAACGTCCCTTCTACTATCAAAGCTCCAAAATCAGCAGCTCGATGACTCGATAAGAGTTGAGTCTTGTGGACTTGATCTTCCGATCGGCCTCACGGCAGAGCGCGGCGGTCTGCTCCAGACTCTCGATAGATCGCTTCATCGCCGATTGCAGGCGCAGAGAGAGGACGTATTCGTGCATTTTCAGCTTAGCCGCCATATCTTTCGGCGACATTCCGGTATCACGGAGCACACGGATCATCAAAAGGTCGCTCATCATACGGGAAACGGTGCCGAGGATATCTTGAGGCTTCTCTTTGCGGCGGATCATATCGGCCAGCAGGACGAATGCCTTTGCCTTGTCCCGATCCAGTAGCGCATTGGCAAAATCGAACGCACCGTAGACGGTGGAGGGAGAGGCAACGGTGAGGATATCCTCCTCAGTGACGTGATCTCTGCCCGATGCCCGTACGTAGGCACAAATCTTCTCCACTTCCCCTGCTAAGATAAACATATCTGCAGTGCAGTAGTCGATCAGTTTTCTGCACAGCTCGGGAGGGATAAAACACCCTTGCGCTGTAGCGTGGCGGTTCAGCCAAGTTGCCAGCGCCGCAGGTTTTTGCCGCTCGAAATCCACGGCAACGGTACATTTAGACAGCGCCGCCAACTGTGGAGAAGGCTTTTTCGCCGTTCCTGCAGGAAATTCGTCGGGATGGGTGTAGATGATTACGGTATCCTCGGAAGAGGCGAGGAGATCGCAAAGGGATTCCAGCAGATCGCCGCTGACTTTGGAGAAATCGGTATCCCACAGCTCAATCAGCCGCTCGCCACCCAGTAGTGGCAGACCGTCCAGCTCCGCTGAGAAAGCGGGCAGATCGCCATCCATAATTTTAACGTGATTGAACGCCGCTGCAGGATCATCTCCGATGATCTTTTCCCGAATCTGCTCCAGGTAGCGGCGTTTGAGATATTCTTCTTCCCCGTAAAAGAGATAGACTCCTTTAGGGTCAGTTTTTAGCTTTTTGGACAGATCGGATGGGGTCATACCGCAGGGCTCCTTTCACAAGTTTACAAATCCACACAGTTTCCCACAAAAATGTGGAAAACTGTGTGGTTTCTGTGGAAAACTAAGAAAAATCAGTTTTTAATCATCGGGACGTAGATCATAAAATACTTGATGCCCGAGTAGATGGTCATATATACCATCACAGCCAAAGAGATATAGGTAATGAACAGTACGTTCACGGGATAGAAGCCCACCAGCAGAGGCTCTACCATAGCAGCAATGACGAAGATGATCTGAGAAACGGTCTTGATCTTGCCTGCCATATTAGCGGCAATCACCTTACCGTCGGCGTTCTTGGCCAACAGACGGAGCGATGTCACAGCCAGCTCACGGAGCAGTACCACGAAGGTAGCAAAGGTGCAAACTGCAGCGAAGATGAAATCGCCCTTGTTCATACCGTTGAAGATTACCAAAGAGAGCATTGCGCCCAGCACCAGCAGCTTGTCTGCCAGTGGATCTAAGAATTTGCCGAAATCGGATACGATATTATACTTTCTCGCCAGATTGCCGTCCAGCATATCGGTGAGAGAGATCAGCCCGAAGAGCGCCGCACCTACCAAACGGGTAGGAGTTTCGGGAAAGTGGGGGAAGATGACCAGTACCATAAATACGGGCACCAGAACTGCGCGGATGACGGTCAGCACGTTGGGTAAATTTTTAGGACAACTCATAAGAATACTCCTTTTAATTTCTCGATTTCAATCGGATGACCCGAAAATTAGATTTTTACGCCTACAAGATCGTAATCCACGACCTCTTTGATGCGAACGAATACGAAACTACCCAGTTTCAGCTGCTGACCGGGCGCGGCAGTAAAGTAGATCTTACCGTCGATGTCGGGAGCGTCAGCGGCACTTCTGCCGTAGAATGCCTCGGACACGGGATCGAATCCCTCCACGATTACTTTCACCCGCTTTTCCAGCATGGAGTTGTTGTACTCCTCCACCACGGGAAGCTGGGTGTTCATAATGATATCGTAGCGATCCTGCTTTACCTGCTCGTCCACCTGATCGGGGAGAAGCGCCGCAGGAGTTCCCTCTTCCGCGGAATAGGGGAATGCACCAAAGTGGGTGAACTTAGCTTCCTTGATGAAGTCGCAAAGCTCTGCAAACTCTTCCTCGGTCTCGCCGGGGAAGCCCACGATCGCGGTGGTACGGATAACCATAGAAGGCACCGCCTTGCGGATGCGGGCAACGGTTTCCCGAATCAGCGCACCGTCGCCGTGACGGTTCATCGCCTTGAGGATGCGGTCATTGATGTGCTGGATGGGAAGATCAATGTACTTCACCAAACGGGGATTGTTCTTGTACTCCTCCAACAGATCGTCGGTGATCTTATCGGGGTAGCAGTAGAGCAGACGAATCCACGGAATATCGGTAGCGGCGGTGATGGCCTTCACCAGTTTAGCCAGGGCATACTCGCCGTAGAGGTCCAGACCGTAACGGGAGGTGTCCTGCGCGATGAGATTCAGCTCCTTAATACCCATACGCTCCAGCTCTTTTGCCTCCTCCACGATGTCCTCGATGGAACGGGAGCGGAACTTGCCGCGGATCATGGGAATTGCGCAGTAGGTGCAACAGTTGTCGCAACCCTCTGCGATTTTCAGATAAGCGGTATAGTGAGGAGTGGTGATGATACGGTTGCCGCCCAGATCGGAGGTGTTCTTATCTCCGTAGGAAGAATACTTCTCTCCCTTTGCGGCTGCCTCCACTGCGGCAACGATATCACCAATCGAGCCGACGCCGATGATGGCGTCCACCTCGGGAAGCTCTGCGAAGATCTCGTCCCGATAGCGCTCGGCGAGGCATCCGGTCACCACGATGCCTTTGAGATGGCGGTGCTTCTTCAGCCACGCCACGTCCAAGATGTTTTCGATAGATTCCTGCTTTGCGCTCTCAATGAACGCGCAGGTATTGATAATGATTACGTCCGCTTCGATGTCCTCACCGGTGATCTCGTAGCCTGCGTCTGCCACTTTTGCCAGCATCCGCTCGGTATCAATCTGGTTCTTGGAGCATCCAAGGGAAACAAATCCTACTTTCATAAATTAAATCCTCCACAGGGGCTTTGCCCCTGCACCCTACCAAAACTTTAGGGAAATATAAATACTGTTGTAGTCGTTAAATTAGCACTATTGTTTGGCAATGGCGATAAATATATCCTATATTATGATTAACTTAAATCGTTTGTATCGGCGGGAGCAAGCCCCCGCCCTACGATTCAATCTTTTTCTCTCGGCACGTCTGCCAGCGCGAATCGGATCTCTTGCACGCCGTAGCCGTTGGCTTTGAGCTTGCGAATCAGCTGCTCACGGGATTTGCCTCTTTGTTGCGGCTTCTGCACAAACTCCTTTGCCAATTCGGCAAAATCGTACTGACAAAGCTCGTCTGGGAGTAACTCGTCCACGAACTGCCGATCCAATTTCAGCGACAGCTCCATTCGGATCTTGTACGCACCGAAATAGCGCCGCTCTGCCATATAGCGGATCAGGTTCTGCCCGTAGCGCAAATCGTTGAGAAACCGCTTCGCTCGGAGAAATTCCAGCGTTTCTTCGATTTCTTCCTCTGCAAACCCACGTTCCGACAACTTTTCCCGTAGCTGTCTGCTGCTGTGATCCCGCATAGAGAGCAGCCGCAGAGCTACCGACTGTGCAGAAGGGGGAGCTTTCTTCCCCCGTACAGTTTTTCCCTTGCCTTTGGAGGGCTCGTCCTCCAAAGGCAGATCGTCGGATTCTTCCCTCTCGGGAAAATCCTTTGCACTTATGAATTTCATTTAGATTATACGATATCAATATCGAAATCGGCGCTGTCCAGCGGATCCTCGTCCATCTCGATCTCAGCCTCGACACCGGCATTACGGATCTTTTCCTCGATCTCAGCGGTAATTTCGGGATGCTCTTCCATAAAGGTCTTGGTCTTTTCCTTACCCTGACCCAGACGCTCTCCGTTGTAGGAATAGAAGGCACCGCTCTTGTCGATGATGCCCAGCGCAACGCCCAGATCAATGATTTCGCTGATCTTGGAGATGCCCTTGCCGTAGACGATGTCAAATTCTGCGGTCTTGAAGGGAGGAGACACCTTGTTCTTTACAACCTTAACCTTGGTGCGGTTACCGTAGCTTTCGGTACCGTTCTTCAGAGTCTCGGTACGGCGCACGTCCAAACGAACCGAAGCGTAATACTTCAGCGCAGAGCCGCCGGGAGTGGTCTCGGGGTTACCGTAGACGATACCCACCTTCATACGCAGCTGGTTGATGAAGATTACGATGCAGTTGGTCTTGGAAATTGCACCGGTGAGCTTTCTCAGTGCCTGAGACATCAATCTTGCCTGCACTGCCACCTGAGTGGAGCCCATTTCGGCGTCTACTTCTGCCTGAGGAACCAGCGCAGCGACCGAGTCAACGACTACGATATCCACCGCACCCGAGCGCACCAGCGCCTCGGTGATTTCCAGCGCCTGCTCGGCAGAGTCGGGCTGAGAAACCAGCAGCTCGTTGATATTGATGCCCAGATTCTGCGCATAGATAGGATCCAGGGCGTTTTCTACGTCGATGTAAGCGGCGATGCCGTCCTTCTTCTGCACCTCTGCTACGCAGTGGAGTGCCAGCGTGGTCTTACCGGAGGATTCGGGACCGAAGATTTCCACTACACGTCCCTTGGGCAGACCGCCGATGCCCAGCGCAAGGTCCAGAGTCAGAGAGCCGGTGGAAACTGCGGTAACGTTCATCGCGGTATTCTCGCCCAATCTCATAATGGCGCCCTTGCCGAAATCCTTTTCAATTTGATTCAGCGCCGTATCCAGCGCTTTTTTCTTCTGATCTTCGCCCTCCGATTTTACAACGGGAGCACTTTTCTTCGTTACTTTAGCCATGTTTTCTTGGAGGAACTTTTTGAAAAAAGTTCCTCCAAACCTCCTCAAAAACTTTTCTTAAGAAAATTGCTTCGCAATTTTCGGGGTATTAATATTGATTATCTTTATGCCACTTTTCCAGCCCACGTGTGGGTGTCCAGCTTCCAGACGTCGTTCTGCTTGAGCAGGCGCAGGGTAGCCGTCTGCCGCTCGCCGCCCTCACCGTTGGAAAATTCCACTTCCACTTCCATAATAGTTGTGGTAGAGCGTTTCACAACGGCAGTAGAGGGATAGAATACGGTAGCCAGCTCGTAAGGCGGATGATTTAATGTCACGTCGATCTGCAGATCGGCAACTTGATCGTTTTGCTTGAAATCGCAGAAGCGTGCCATAGTTTCGTTATTGTTTTCAAATGCATAAGCGTAGATGGAAGGCACCAACTGCTGGCTGTACACTTCCTCAATGGCCGCTTTCAGCTCTGCTACGCTATGATAGGGCGCATCCTCACTGACCCGATAGTATTTGCAGGTTTCGATCACGTTGGAATCCTCACCGGGATCGTCCCGGGTGGTGAATCCGTCTCCCCAAATGTATAGGTTCAGCTGAGCATCCTTCTCCAAGAGAGGAGTGAGGATTTCCACAGCCTGTGCATCGGTAATGGGACCTTTACATCCCGTAAAGACAGTAAGCAATGCAGTCAGTGTCAGGATAACGGCTGCAATTTTCTTCACGCCTGTTCCTCCGCGGACTCTTCCTCGTCCTGCTTTTCTACCTTGGCAAAGTTCACCACGTAGCTGCCCTCGTCCAGACGCATCACGATCACGCCTGCGGCGGAACGTCCGTACTGAGACAGATCGCCTGCATTTACACGGATCATCGTGCCGGTGCTGGTAATCATCATCAGATCGTCATCCTCGGCAACGGTGGCAATGCCTGCCAGTGCACCGGTACGGTCACCGATGTTATGGCAGATGACACCCTTACCGCCACGGTTGTGGCAGGTGAACTCATCGAATGCGGTACGCTTACCGAATCCACGCTCGGTGATGGTGCACAACGTCTTTCCTTCTTCTACCAGCGTAACGCCTGCAACAGAGTCGCCGTCCTCCAGCTTGATACCACGCACGCCGCGTGCGGTTCTGCCCATAGGACGGGCATCCTGCTCGTCGAAGCGGATGGCGTTACCGCCACGGGTTGCAATGATCACGTGATCGGAGCCGGTGGTGTGACGCACGTAAACCAGCTCGTCGCCCTCGTCCAGAGACAGAGCAATCTTGCCGCCCTTTCGCTGGATGGCAAATTCCGCCAGCGAAGTACGCTTCACGGTACCGTTTTTGGTGACAAAGAGGAGATACTCGTTCTCATCGAAATCGGGCACGCTGATCATAGCGGTGATCTTTTCATCCTCGCCCATTTCCAGCAGGTTAACGATATTGGATCCCTTGGCGGTTCTGCCCGCTTCGGGAATTCTGTATGCCTTGATGGTGTAAACCTTGCCCGCATTGGTGAAGAGCATCAGATGAGAGTGGGTATCCACTGCAATCACCTGTTCCACAAAATCCTCTTCCTTGGTGGTCATACCGATAATCCCCTTACCGCCTCTTCTCTGAGCGGAGTAAGCATCGCTGTTCTGCCGCTTGATGTAGCCGCTGTGGGTCATAGTAATGACGCAGGTGTGACGGTCAATGAGATCTTCCAAAATGATCTCGTCTTCCATAGGCTCAATCACGGTGCGGCGGGCATCGCCGTACTTGTTCTTGATATTGGTCAGATCTTCCTTGATAATACCGTTGATTCTGGCGGGATCGCCCAAAATAACGGTAAGATCCTTCACCTGCTCTGCCAGCTTCAAGAGACGGTCCTCGATCTTGTCCCGTTCCAAACCGGAGAGTCTGCCCAAGGTCATTTCTACGATAGCAGTTGCCTGCGCCTCGGAAAGTCCCTTGCCTACCGATTCGTAATCGCCCAGTTCGGTGAATTTATCAATGAGATCTTCGGGACGGAAGGCGTTCATCAGGTTCACCTTCGCCTCGCTGACGTTAGCGGAAGCACGGATGATGGAGATTACCTTATCAATATTGTCCAGCGCAATCTTGAAGCCCTCGAAGATGTGCATTTCTTTCTTGGCTTTGTCCAGATCGAACTTGACTCTGCGAACCACAACCTCTTGCTGGTGAGTAATGTAATGGGTGAGCACTTCCTTCAGAGTCAGTACCTTAGGAACGCCGCCCACGATGGCCAGCATATTCACCGCGCAGGTATCCTGCAGCTGGGTGTACTTATACAGCTGGTTGAGGATTACCGCACCGTTGGCATCTTTGCGGTACTCAACGACTACGCGCAGACCTGCTCTGCCCGATTCGTCACGGAGAGCGGTAATGCCTTCGATTTTCTTCTCCTTGACGCAGTTGGCCATTGCCTCGACCATCATTGCCTTGTTGACACCGTAGGGAATCTCGGTGATGACGATCCGATTCTTGTTTTCCTCCACCTCAGCTTTGGCACGAACGGGAATCCGTCCGCGGCCGGTAGCGTAAGCCTCGATAATACCGGAGGTACCGCAAATAGTAGCGGCTGTGGGGAAATCGGGACCTTTAATAAACTGCATCAGCTCCTGCACCTCTGCTTCGGGATGATCCATCAGGTAGATGGTACCGTCCACAACCTCGCCCAGATTGTGGGGAGGAATATAGGTAGCCATACCAACGGCAATACCCATAGAACCGTTCACCAAGAGGTTGGGGAAGCGGGCGGGGAGCACGTCGGGCTCACGGAGCTTATTATCGAAGTTTGGGGAGAAGTCTACAACTTCTTTTTCAATATCGGTGAGCATTTCGTCTGCGATTTTGCTCAGTCTTGCCTCGGTATAACGGTAAGCAGCGGCTTGGTCGCCGTCGATATTACCGAAGTTACCGTGACCTTCTACCAGCGTATAGCGCATATTAAAATCCTGCGCCAGACGAACCATTGCATCGTAAACCGATGCGTCACCGTGGGGGTGATAGCGGCCCAGCACGTTACCGACGGTAGTCGCCGATTTACGGAAGGGCTGATTATAAGTCAGATGGTCCTCGTACATTGCGTAGAGGATACGTCTGTGAACCGGCTTCAGACCGTCGCGAACGTCGGGCAAAGCTCGGCTGACAATAACCGACATTGCATAGTTGATGAAGGATTTTTTGACCTCCTTCTCCATCTGCACGTCCAGTATTTTTTGATCTTTAAATTCGTAATTTTCTTTGGTTTCCATTATCAATCGAAATATCCTTTCGAATTCTCATTCGGTAGCCAAAAACGGTTACTCGGTTTCGGTTTCGCTCTCAACTGCGGGCTCTGCTTCTACAACAGGCTCTTCTACAGGCTCTTCTTCGGACTTAGCATCGGATTTTTTCATCAGACGCTTAATCTGCTCCCACTGCTCAACAGTGATCAGTACGTCACGGGGCTTTGCGCCGTTGGGCATAGTAACGATCTTGAACTTCGTCATATTGTCGATGATCTTGGCAGCTCTGCCATAACCGATAGTCAGCTTTCTCTGAAGCATAGAGGTAGAAGCCTTACCAAAGGATACCACGTAATCGATAGCGGAAGTAAAGAGCTTATCCATATCGTCCCAAACAACAGACATCTGCTCTGCCAGAGACTTCATCTCTTCTTCGGTCATCTCGCTTACGGTTTCTTCTTCCACGTCATCATCTTCGTCATCATCAACGTCGATAAAATCGGAGATTTCCAGATCTGCCCAGCGAATACCGCCGCCGGATACTCTGTCTGCAAGATCGAATTCCACGGGAGGGTCGATCAATTCGTCAGGATCATACTCTGCTTCCTCTATAATAAACAGATCGTCCAAGGAATCGGAATCACCTTCTTCAGATGCTTCTTCAACCTTTTCTTCCTCTACGGGCTTTTCCTTTTTCTTCACGATTTCCTTCAGACCGCCCATCAGATCGACGTTAAGGGTTGCGTCATCCTCTTCGGTGGCAGAGGTATATTCAGCCTTCCAAGTCAGAGAGCTGATACGAACAGTTTTCTTGCCGTCTTCTTCTACCTTTTCAACCTTCAACGGAATAACCGAAGCAGCAGCGGCAAGACCTACCAAAGCTTTGAACAATTTCATAATAAATCCTCCTGATTCAAATTAATTAGATGATTCCCGATTCCGCTGAATAGACAGCGGGGGAGTTTCGTTTGTATTCCAAGTGTATTCCAACAGCAGCGATTTGAACACCGTCTTTTCGCTCTCCCGTTTCATTCGATAGGGGAGCAGGCAAACGGTCAGTGCTGCAAGCCGGATGAGATTTTTCGTTGATTCTTTCATATGATTTCTCCACAATCTCAAGCAGTTCGGGGTGCAAAATCTGACAGAAAAATCACTTTTCCGCAGTTTTTCCATAGTATGGGGATGCTTTTCCACAATCCACAGACAAGCTGTCTCCACAGCATTTTTCGGTGTGGGAACTAGGGATTTTTCACTCTTCCAATTTATCAAAAAGTCCGATGGATTGGGAAAAACTGAGTTTTCCACAGAAATCCACAATCGGGTGAAAACTCAGTGGATTTCCACCGCATCCCACAAACTTTTTTATACTTTTCCACATAGTTTTTCACAGACTGTGGAAAAATCAGCTGTTTATTGTGAATGATTTCGATTTTCAACAGTTTTTCGAAAAAAGTGAAATTGATTATACGTCCAGATTGGTGACGTAGGTTGCGTTTTTCTCGATGAATTCCCGGCGGGGTTCAACCTTTTCGCCCATGAGTAGGGAGAAGACCTCGTCGCACTGCATAGCGTCCTCAATGGTCACACGCAGCAACGTTCTGGTTTCGGGATTCATAGTGGTTTCCCAAAGCTGCTCGGGGTCCATCTCACCAAGACCTTTATATCGCTCGGCTTCTACGTTCTTTTCGCCCAGCTCTTTGATATAGAAGTCTCGCTCCTCGTCGGAGAAGGCGTAGCGCACCTGCTTACCCTTGTGAACCTTGAACAGAGGGGGCTGTGCCAGATATACGTGTCCTTCTTCGATCAGCTGCTTCATATGGCGATAGAAGAAGGTGAGGAGCAGTACCTGAATGTGTGCACCGTCTACGTCGGCATCGGCCATCAGAATGATCTTACCATAGCGGAGCTTTGCCATATCCAGATCACTTCCGATTCCACATCCGATGGACTGGATAATGGGAATCAGCTGTGTATTGGAGTAGACCTTATCCAAACGGGATTTTTCTACGTTCAGTACCTTACCTCTCAGAGGCAGGATCGCCTGATACTTGGAGTCACGTCCATCCTTGGCGGAGCCGCCTGCGGAGTTACCCTCGACCAGGAAGAGCTCGGTCACTTCTGCCGACTTCTCTTGACAGTCCCACAGCTTACCGGGGAGTCCTGCGCCCTCCAGCGCGCCTTTACGGCGGGTGAGCTCTCTTGCCTTACGGGCGGCTTCACGGGCTCTGGAGGCCGCCTGCGCCTTTTCCAAGATGGCTTTGCACACGGCGGGATTCTCTTCCATGAACTCGGTGAGCTTTTCGGTAAGCATCTGATCCACGAAAGTACGGATTTCGGAGTTGCCCAGCTTAGTCTTGGTCTGACCCTCGAACTGTGCTTCTCTCAGCTTCACCGATACCACGGCACAGATGCCCTCACGGACGTCCTCGCCCGAGAGCTTATCGTCGCCCTTGAGGATGCCCAGCTTCTGACCGTAATTGTTCAGCACCTTAGACAGCGCCGACTTAAAGCCTGTCTCGTGCATACCGCCTTCCATGGTATGGATGTTGTTGGCGAAGGTCATCAGCGTTTCGTTATAAGTATCGTTATACTGGATAGCGATTTCAGCGGTGGTATCCCCCTTCTTGCCTTTTACGTAAATGACCTGAGGATGCACCAGCTCGCAGTGCTTGATGGCGTTGAGATGCTCTACGAAGGAGACGATACCGCCCTCATAGTGGAGGATATTCTCCACGATTTCTTCCTCGCGCTCGTCTCTGAAGACGATCCGAACGCCTGCGTTCAGGAATGCTTGCTCACGAAGACGATTCAGCAGAGTGGTATAGTCAAAGTAAGTCTCTTCGAAAACCTCTTTATCGGGCATAAAACGGACGTACAATCCGTGATCCTCGGTTTTACCAAGGGAATGGAAGGGCTCGGTGACTTTGCCTCTCTGGAAGGTTTCCGAGAACTTCTCGCCGTCTCTGGCGTCCTCGTAGGTGAGCCATTCGGACAGAGCGTTTACTACCGATGCGCCTACACCGTGGAGACCGCCGGAAATGGCGTAGCCGTCGCCGCCGAATTTACCGCCTGCGTGGAGGACGGTAAAGACTACCTCGGGGGTAGGGATGCCCATTTTTTGGTGCATAGCGGTAGGAATACCGCGTCCGTTATCTTGTACCGAGCAGCTGCCGTCTTTATGCAGAGTCACGATAATCTCGCTACACTCGCCCGCCAGCGCCTCGTCGATAGAGTTGTCTACGATTTCGTAAACCAGATGGTGCAGACCGCGGATCGAGGTAGATCCGATGTACATACCCGGTCTCTTCCGAACCGCTTCCAGTCCTTCCAACACCTGTATCTGATTTTCATCATACGTCGTTTTCTTATTTTCCCTGTTATCTCCTGTCTTGGAACCCTTTTTGAAAAAAGGGTTCCAAACCTCCCAAAAACTTCTATTGGGCAAAATTGCTATGCAATTTTGCAACAATTCTTATGGGTAATTTCAAATACGTATGACATTATATCTCTCGGATGCCTT